>JAPXTT010000026.1:0-9776 GCA_033812395.1 Leucobacter sp.
AGCAGTGACAAACGGCAAGAAGATCAGAAAGATGAACCAGACGGCCTTCGCCCATCCGTTCAGCTTACGATCGCGAAAGAGGTCACTAATGATCGAGAAGAGTGCCATCAAGTAGGCGATGAACACGGATACGGTGATAAACCACCAGATTGCGTCCCAGATGGTCGTCCAGAATGACATATGAAATTCTCCTGCACACCGTGGCCACCATGGTCACCCTCGTGCACATTAATACTACAGAGTTTGCGCGCTTCATTTGCGTGACAGCGAGCACTCATGTCACCAACAAAGCGTAAATGTGACGCCCCGTGTCGGGCTTGCTTGCCCGAGTACGTGCGCCTACGTACGCTTCATACCACGCACACTTCGCGACCATCGTACCCACACATACCACTCAACTTTCATTACAGGAGCCCCCATGAGCGACCAGACCACTTGGAACTTCGAGACCAAGCAAATTCACTCAGGCCAGCAGCCCGACCCGGTGACCGGCTCACGCGCGTTGCCGATTCACCAGACCACTGCGTTCGTCTTCGATAGCACCGAGCAGGCTGCCAATCGCTTCGCTCTCGCCGAGCTCGGCCCGATTTACACCCGCATCACAAACCCCACGCAAGACGTCGCCGAGCAGCGCATCGCGGCGCTCGAGGGTGGCACCGCAGCGCTTCTGCTGTCGAGCGGTCAGGCCGCGTCGACCTACGCTGTGCTGAACATCGCGCAGGCGGGCGACCACATCGTCTCGTCGTCGTCGATCTACGGCGGCACCTACAACCTCTTCAAGTTCACCCTTGCGAAGCTCGGCATCGAGGTCACCTTCGTCGAAGATCAAGACGATCCAGCTGCATGGCAGCGCGCTGTGCGCCCGAACACCAAGCTGTTCTTCGCCGAGTCGATCGCAAACCCACGCTCGAACGTGCTCGACATTCAGGCAGTCGCCGATGTCGCACACGAGAACGGCCTGCCCCTCATCATTGACAACACCGTCGCAAGCCCCTACCTCGTGCGCCCGCTCGAGCACGGCGCAGACATTGTGCTGCACTCGGCAACCAAGTTCTTGGGCGGCCACGGCACCACTCTGGGCGGCGTCATCGTAGACGGCGGCAAGTTTGCGTGGTCGCAGCACGCAGAGCGCTTTCCTGGCCTCAACACTCCTGATCCGTCGTACAACGGAGTCGTCTACACCCAGGCAGTCGGCGATGGCATTGCCTTCATCATCAAAGCTCGCGTGCAGCTGCTGCGCGACCTCGGCTCTGCGATCGCACCACAGAGTGCGTGGCAGCTACTGCAGGGAATCGAGACCCTGTCACTGCGCATTGAGCGCCACGTGCAGAACGCGCAGGAGGTCTCAGAGTGGCTCGACGCCCATAGCGACGTTGCGACAGTCTGGTACTCGGGCCTGCCCACTTCGCCCTGGTACGCCAACGCCAATAAGTACGCACCCAAGGGTGTCGGCGCCGTGCTCTCGTTTGAGCTCAAAGGTGGAGTCGACGCTGGAAAGGCGTTCGTAGACAGCCTCGAACTCTTCAGCCACGTCGCGAACATCGGCGACGTGCGTTCGCTCGTGATTCACCCCGCGTCGACGACTCACTCGCAGCTCACACCCGAACAGCAGCTGACCGCTGGCGTGACCCCGGGTCTGATTCGCCTCTCAATCGGTCTTGAGCACATCGACGATATCAAGGCCGACCTCGAGGCTGGCTTCGCGGCCGCCCGTGCCGTGGTTGAATCGGCTCGCGCAAACGCGTAGCCGCTTCGTTCCCTGAGATTGTCGAAGGGAGCGGCATAATCGCCAATTAGCAGGGGGCGAGGATCAGTATTCGCTGATCCTCGCCCCCTGTATTTTCTGCGCGCCCTCGTTGCCGCCGATGTGCATAATTTGATCCGATGTGTCTGGTTTGCACGCTCAATAAACTGCACATCGGAAACGACCATGCACATCGGCCAGACTGCGTGGTTGAGCAACAGTGCGCCGCGCCCTTCACCACAGTCGCGTAACAAATGCTCATAGCCCCTCGATCTCGGCCAGAATGGTGAACTATGGACTGGCAGACACCAGAAGACTCGTTTCCGACGGACTTCATCACTGACGCACAACTGCGGGCAATCATCGGCCGACCGCCGATCAGCGGTGCGTGGCGCGATGGTGACCCCGTGGGCGAGCGCAAGTTCGCGCAAATCGGCGACATCACAACCGAGGCTGGCCAGACCGTTCCTCGGGCCCGCATCTCGTACGAGAGCTTTGGCGAACTCAACGCCTCACGCGACAACGCAATCTTGGTGTTTCATGCGCTCACGGGCGACAGCCATCTCGTTGGCAGAGCCGCACCCGGCCACCCGACCGATGGCTGGTGGGCCGAAATCGTCGGGCCCGGCAAGGTGCTTGACACCGACCGCTACTTCATCGTCGCCCCGAACGTTCTGGGCGGCTGCCAGGGTTCGACCGGACCAGCGAGCCTAGACCCCGACGGGCACGAGTGGGGTTCACGGTTTCCGTACCTCACTATTCGCGATCAAGTGACGGCTACCGCACTATTTGCCGACGCGCTCAGGGTGGCGCGCTTTGCCGCTGTAATCGGCGGGTCGATGGGCGGCATGCACGCGCTCGAGTGGGAGCTCATGTACCCGGGCCGCGCAGAGCGACTCGCGGTGATCGCAGCCCCGCCCGTGACGACCGCCGATCAGATCGGGCTGAACCTGGTGCAGCTCGAAGCAATTCGCTCTGACCCTGCCTGGCGAGGCGGCAACTACTACGACGCGCCCGACGGTGTCGGCCCTCACCACGGCCTCGCAACCGCCCGCCGCCTCGCACTGCTCAACTACCGCAGCAACACCGAGCTTGACGAGCGTTTCGGCCGCGCGTGGCAGTCTGCGGTGAGCCCGCTCGGTGGCGGAGGTCGTTTCGCGGTCGAGAGTTATCTCGATTTTCACGGCAACAAGTTCACGCGCCGCTTCGACGCAAACAGCTACCTGACGCTTGTGCAAGCGATGAACTCGCACGATGTGGGGCGCGGGCGGGGCGGGGTCGCGGCGGCGCTCGCACAGATCACCCTGCCGATGCTCGTGCTCGGTATTCCGAGCGACCGCCTCTTCACGATCGAGGGGCAAGACGAGATTGCGGCGCACTCCCCCGGCAGCCTCGACGGCGCACATGCGACCCGGCTCGACAGCCCGTTCGGGCACGACGCCTTCTTGATCGAGTTCGAACGAGTCGGTGAAGAACTCAGTCGCCTACTGGCGATCTAGCGCAACACACGCAGCTACGTTCAGTCCGAGTAGCGTTGCCGCTTGGTCGCATCGTGCACCTCACCAACAAGCTCCTCGATGACGTCTTCGAGAAAAAGCACACCGACCTCGCTGCCCGATGCGTCAACGGCACGCGCGAGGTGCACGCCTCTTGCCTGCATGCGCGCGAGCACATCTTCGAGATCAGTGTCTTCGCGCAGCGTCAGCATCTCGCGAATGCGCTTCGCCGGGATCGGCTGTGTAATACGGTCTTCGCCAAGGCGCAGCAAATCTTTAATGTGCACGTACCCAATGAGTTCGCCGCTCTCGTCGCGCATCGGGTAGCGCGAAAAGCCGTGCTTCGCCACCGCGGCCTCGACGTCGCCAGGAGTGGCCCCGAATGGCATCGCGATGAGCGACGCCGCAGGCACGAGAATATCTGCTGCCCGCTTTTCGGTGAACTCAAATGCTGCGCTGAGAGTGCCACTGTTGTCTTCGAGCAGCCCCTCTCGAGTGGAATGGCTCACGATGCCTGCGACCTCTTCGAGAGTGTACGTGCTGTTTGCCTCGTTCTTCGGCTCGACCCCAAACAACCACAGAATGCCGTTCGCGATCGCGTTGAGACCCGCGATGATGTGCCGAAGCGCCCGCGAGATCCACACCAGAGGCGGCGCGAGCAGCAGCACTGCCTGGTCTGGCATCGAGAACGCAGCGTTCTTTGGCACCATCTCACCGAACACCACATGCAGGTATGACACCAGCACGAGCGTGATCACGAACGCCGCAACCGACACAACCTCGACAGAAAGACCAGTCCAGGCGAGCGGCCCCTCGAGCAGATGGTGAATGGCCGGCTCAGAGACATTCAGAATGAGCAGCGAGCACACCGTTATGCCAAGCTGGCTCGTCGCGAGCATCAGTGTTGCGTGCTCCATAGCCCACAGCGCAGTTTTGGCGCGCTTCGAACCGGCCTCAGCGAGCGGTTCAATCTGCGAGCGCCGCGCCGAGATCACCGCGAATTCGGCGCCGACGAAGAAGCCGTTTATGACGAGCAGCACGACGAGCCAGACAATTCCCATCCAGTCGCTCACGAAGCACCTCCCTTCGCGCCGCGGCCGTGTTTCTGAGCAAGAGGATCAGCGCCTTCGCGCTCGAAGTTGCCCTTGTCGGCGGCGTCTGTCTGAGCGCTGAGAGCCGCGAAATACTTCAGTCTCGAAATGCGACGCCCCTCCATGCGCTCAACACGAAGACGTGAGCCATCTTCAAGTGGCACTTCGTCGCCAACCTCTGGAATACGACCGAGCTCGAGCAGCACAAAGCCCGCAATAGTGTCGTAGTCTCCGCCGTCTGGAATCTCAATTCCGGTCTGATCGAGCAGCTCGTCGGGGCGCAGATCTGCCGGAATCGTCATCTCTGAGGCGTTGCCCACCACGCCAGCGTGTGCGCGGTCGTGCTCGTCAGCGACCTCACCGACGAGTTCTTCGACCAGGTCTTCAAGCGTCACGAGCCCGGCTGTGCCACCGTATTCGTCAACCACGATTGCAAGCTGAAACCCCGAGGCACGCAGCTCTTCGAGCAGTTGGTCGAGGCGCATGGTCTCTGGCACGCGCACCGGGTCTTCAGCGAGCGCAGCAACCGGCACATCGGCCCGTTTCTGTCGCGGCACAGCAACCGCGTGCTTCACATGCACCACGCCGACGATGTCGTCGCGATCTTCGTCGATTACTGGAAATCGCGAGAACCCAGTGCGACCGGCCAATTCGAGCACCGCTTGTGACGGCTCCAGACGGTGAATGCTCTCAATTCGCGTGCGCGGGGTCATAACGTCAGCGGCGGTGTGCTCAGAAAAGCGCAGCGTGCGATCAAGCAGCGTTGCGGTGTCTGCCTCGAGCAGGCCAGCGCTCGCCGAGTGGCGCACCAGCGAACTGAGTTCTTCTGCGGTGCGTGCCCCCGACAGCTCCTCTTTCGGTTCAATACCGATCGCACGCAGTAGCCCGTTCGCACTGCCATTCAGCACAAGGATCGCCGGCTTGAAAATGGCAGTAAACGCCGCCTGCAGCGGCATGACCGCACGCGCTGCCTGCAGCGGCCGCGCAAGCGCAAAGTTCTTCGGCACGAGCTCACCCACGACCATTGAGATGATCGTCGCGATGACCACCGCCAGCGGCGCACTGATCGCGCGGTGCAGACCAGCGGGCACGCCTATCGTTGCAAGCAGCGGGTCGAGCATGCTGCTGAACGCCGGCTCGAGTGTGTAACCGGCCAGAAGGGTGGTCAGTGTGATGCCGAGCTGAGCGCTCGAGAGGTGCGTTGAGGTGATGCGCAGCCCGCGAATCACCCTGTCGAGGCCACGTTCGCCCTGCTCGCGACGCCGCTCGAGGTCTTGCCGATCAAGCGCGACGAGTGAAAACTCAGAAGCAACAAACACCCCAGTACCAAGGGTAAGCACCACACCAATGGCGAGCAGCCACCACTCGCTCACTCGAGACCCCCCAGTTGAAACCGCGCCTCAGCGCGGCTGGTACTCGGGGGGTCGCTGGGTCTTCGACTGGGTACGTCCATGATTGCAAAAAACTATATCAGTTGCGCGCTGCTACCTCGCCTGAAATTCGGCTGAGTGTGCCCTCCGGTTTCGCTTACCCGTATTGATGAGCTTTGCTATTGAATGAATTCGTGTAGACGTGTCACATGGCGCAGGCAAAAGGCGTAGGCTAGTGGCAGTGTGCGCGACGGCTGCGCAAGTGCTCGCGAGAAGGTTCGCGGGTTCGCCACGATGAGAGGACTCGCTTTGACTGAGCGTGCGAATGTCACCGGAAACGGAGACTCCGCAGAAGATTTCGGTGCCAATGCCTGGCTAGTCGACGAAATGTACAAGCAGTACCTCGCCGACAAGAACTCAGTAGACCAAGCTTGGTGGCCAACGCTCGAGAAGTATTCGGCGACAAGCGCTGCGAAAGCAACCGAGCAGGTGCCGACTGCACCAGCCTCACCAGCACCCGAGGCTACAACCATTGCGCCAACCGCCACGGCACCCGAGGCAGCATCAGCCACCCAGCCGTCTTCAAAGACCACCAATGCGGCGCCCCGCACTGCCCCGATCCCGGCAGACGCCCCGCGCAAGTCGGCTGTAAACGTCGCTGACGCACCTGATGAAGACCTGGTCACCCCCCTGCGCGGCATGTCGAAGACGCTCGCGAAGAACATGGATGTCAGTCTGACCGTTCCCACCGCGACGAGTGTGCGCACTGTACCCGCCAAGCTTCTCATTGACAATCGCCTCGTCATCAACAGCAATCTGCGCCGCAACCGCGGTGGCAAAGTGTCATTCACTCACCTCATCGGTTGGGCGCTGATTCAGGCGCTCAAAGAGTTTCCCAGTCAGAACGTCGCCTACGCAGAGGTTGACGGTAAACCCTCTCTCGTCGTGCCTGCTCACATTGGCCTCGGCATCGCGATCGACGTGCCAAAACCTGACGGCACTCGCTCGCTACTTGTCCCTGCCATAAAGCGCGCCGAAACCCTCGATTTCAACGAGTTCCTCGCCGCTTATGAAGATCTCGTGAAGCGTGCCCGAGACAACAAACTCACTGCTGCCGATTTTCAGGGCGCAACGATCTCGCTCACCAACCCCGGAGGCATCGGCACTGTGCACTCTGTGCCCCGCCTGATGGCCGGCCAGGGTTCTATCATCGGCGCTGGTGCGCTCGAATATCCGGCAGAGTTTCAGGGCGCTGCCCCCGAGACGTTGAACAAGCTCGGCATCTCAAAGACCATCACGCTCACCAGCACCTACGACCATAGGGTCATTCAGGGCGCTGGGTCGGGTGAGTTCTTGAAGAAGGTTCACGAGCGCCTCACTGGCGGTCACAACTTCTACGAAGATGTGTTTGCAGCACTGCGCATTCCGTACAAGCCGATCCAGTGGGCAAGCGACATTCATGTCGACATCTCAGGTCAGGTTGACAAGTCGGCACGAGTGCAAGAGCTGATCAACTCTTTCCGCGTGCGCGGACACCTCATGGCTGACATCGATCCGCTCGAGTACGTGCAACGCACGCACCCCGACCTCGAGATCGAAAGTCATGGGCTTACTTTCTGGGATCTCGACCGCGAGTTCGTCACCGGCGGCATCGGTGGCAAGCACACCATGAAGCTGCGCGACATTCTTGGCGTGCTGCGCGACTCGTACTGCCGAAAGATCGGCATTGAGTACATGCACATTCAAGACCCAGAACAGCGCACCTGGCTTCGCGAGCAGGTTGAGGTGCCTTACGAGAAGCCAGGCCACGACGCACAGATGCGAATTCTCGAGAAGTTGAACGAGGCTGAGGCCTTCGAAACTTTCTTGCAGACCAAGTATGTCGGACAAAAGCGCTTCAGCCTTGAGGGTGGCGAGTCGGTGATTCCGCTGCTCGACGCAATGCTCATTGACGCAGCAGAAGACGGAGTTGACAGTGTCGACGTCGGCATGGCGCACCGCGGCCGCCTGAATGTGCTCTCAAACATCGCAGGTAAAACCTACGGTCAGATCTTTCGAGAGTTCGAGGGCACCGCGCAAAAGACCGGCTCGGGCGACGTTAAATACCATCTAGGCACGACCGGTGTCTTCACCGCCCCCAACGGCACACAGGTGCCGATTCACCTCGCAGCTAACCCGTCGCACCTCGAAACCGTCGATGGCGTGCTCGAGGGCATTGTGCGTGCCAAGCAAGACCTCAAGCCGATCGGCTCATTCACCACGCTGCCAATCTTGATTCACGGTGATGCTGCGATGGCAGGCCAGGGTGTGGTCTATGAGACTCTGCAGATGTCTCAGCTGCGCGGCTACCGCACCGGTGGCACAATTCACATTGTCATCAACAATCAAGTTGGCTTCACGACGCTGCCGCAAGATTCACGCACCGCGGTCTACTCAACCGACGTGGGCAAGGTTGTGCAGGCGCCGATCTTCCATGTAAACGGCGATGACCCTGAGTCTGTCGTGCGAGTGGCGCAGCTCGCATACGAGTACCGTCAGAAGTTTCACCGCGATGTCATTATTGACCTCGTGTGCTACCGCCGCCGTGGCCACAATGAGGGCGACGACCCGGCGATGACGCAGCCGCTCATGTACGACTTGATCGAGGCAAAGCGCTCGACTCGCCGCCTCTACACCGAAGCGCTCGTCGGCCGTGGTGACATCACCGAAGAAGAGTACGAAAAGGCAAAGCAAGACTTCCAGAGCCGCCTCGAACAGGCGTTTCTTGAGACTCACGCCGCACAGACCGGTTCAATTCCGATGATCGATCAGAGCGGCATTGGTGAGGCACACACCGCTCCCATTCCTTCACTCACTGAGGTGCAGACCGCAGTCGATCGCTCGGTCATAGAACGCATCGGTGAGGCACACGGCAACGTGCCAGACCATTTCACCGTGCATCCGAAGCTACAGCAGCTGCTGAACAAGCGGGTTGAAATGAGCCAGAAGGGCGAAATCGATTGGGGTTTCGGCGAACTTCTCGCGCTCGGCTCACTGCTCATCGAAGGCACTGCGGTTCGCTTTGCTGGCCAAGACGCACGTCGCGGCACCTTCGCTCAGCGCCATGCAGTCTTTCACGACCGCAACAACGGTCAAGAGTGGCTGCCACTACTGAACTTGGCAGAAGACCAGGCTCGTTTCTGGATCTACGACTCGTTTCTTTCGGAGTATGCGGCACTTGCATTTGAGTACGGCTACTCACTGCAGAGAGATGACGCCCTCGTGGTATGGGAGGCACAGTTCGGTGACTTCGCGAACGGCGCGCAAAGCGTAGTCGATGAGTACATCGCTGCCGCCGAGCAGAAGTGGGGCCAGCAGTCGTCGGTGGTTATGCTGCTGCCGCACGGCTACGAGGGCCAGGGGCCAGACCACTCGTCGGCACGTATTGAGCGCTACCTACAGTTGTGCGCCGAGAACAACATGATCGTGACTCGCCCATCGACTCCGGCGAACTACTTTCACCTGCTGCGCCGCCAGGCCTACCAGCGCCCTCGCAAGCCACTGGTTGTATTCTCTCCGAAGTCGATGTTGCGTCTACGAGGCGCGGCTTCTGCGGTCGAAGACTTCACCACCGGCGGTTTTCAACCAGTGATCGACGATGCACAGGCAGAAAAGTCGCAGGTAACCCGCGTGCTGCTCACCTCTGGCAAGGTCTATTACGATCTGCGCGCGGCTCTCGATAAGCAGCCTGATCCTCGCATTGCAATTGTGCGTCTCGAACAGTACTACCCAATGCCAGTGAAAGAGCTCACTGAAGTACTGGCGAGCTACAACGGTGCCGAACTCGTATGGGTGCAAGATGAGCCCGAGAACCAGGGCGCATGGCCGTTCTTCTCGCTGGCTCTTGCCAAATACCTGGCGAACGACAAGGTGCGCGCAGTGACCCGAAGGGCCTCGGCTGCCCCCTCAACCGGTTCGGCGAAGGTGCACGCTGTCGAACAAGAGCACCTGATTCGCAAGGCGCTCTCGTTCAACGAGGGTTAAGTTTCAGAAGTTTCTCTCATGCGCAACTCTCTCACCGCAGAGGATTCAACTT
>JAPXTT010000027.1:0-9580 GCA_033812395.1 Leucobacter sp.
GCCTAAGGGCGCAAATCGTGCACTACTGCCGCGGGATCGAGAGAGTGTAGTGCTGTCTGAGAGCGGCTTGAAGGTGCTGGATTGTGCTGATAACCCGCTGCGATTCCCGAAACGGTCATGAGAGCTCGCGAAGTCTGCCACAATAGTGTGGTGCCGGTTTCGGCGCGGTCCGCCTTGGTGTAACGGCAGCACGACAGCCTTTGGAGCTGTTAGGTCCAGGTTCGAATCCTGGGGGCGGAGCGGTGCGACAAAGCGCAGCTTTGTTTATCCGCTCCGTGTTGCGCTCGTGAAGGAATCTCCATGACACAGAAGCTCGCAGTCGTGATTCTCGCAGCGGGTCAGGGTACCCGCATGAAGTCGGCGGTGCCGAAGATTCTGCATCGCATTGGCGGGCGCCCATTGATCTCGCACGTGCTCGATACCGCAGCCGGTTTGCACCCCGAGACAGTGATTGCGGTGGTGCGACACGAGCGCGAACTGGTCTCACAAGCGATTCTCGACCATGCTCCGCACACGCTGATTGTCGACCAAGACGAGCTGCCTGGTACAGGTAGAGCGGTCGAGCTTGCAATCGCGGCGCTGCCCGCAGACTTTGACGGTTCGATTGTGGTGTTGAGCGGTGATGCTCCACTCATCGACGTGCCTACCCTGCAACACCTTGTCGCGGGTCACGTAGAGAGTGGCCGTGGCATGACCCTGCTGTCGGCAATTTTTGAGAACCCGACAGGCCTTGGCCGCATTCTGCGCAACGCTGATGGCTCGATGGTTGGCATTGTCGAAGAAAAAGACGCGAGTGATTCGCAGCGCCGCATCACAGAAATCAACGGTGGCATTTACGTGTTTGCTCGTCGAGCACTCAGCGGTGCGCTCGACGAAATCGATACCAACAACGCGCAGGCAGAAAAATACTTGACTGATGCTGCGGCGAGAATTCTCGCCGCTGGTGGTGTGGTCGACGCCGTGGCAACAGACGACCCCTGGCTGATCGCGGGCGTCAATGACCGCGCACAGCTCGCCGAAGCGGGGCGAGAGCTCAATCGGCGAATTGTGCTTGCGCACCAGCGCGCAGGCGTGACCGTGGTCGATCCAGCAACGACCTGGATCGATGCCGATGTCAGCATTGAGTCTGATGTTGAGATTCGCCCCGGCACTTTCTTGCACGGCGCAACCTCGATCGCGACCGGTGCGATTGTGGGCCCAGACACCACGCTTGTCGATTGCGAGGTGGGTGAGGGCGCACACATTCGTCGCAGTGAGGCAACTCTGGCGGTCTTTGGGGCTGGGGTCGAGGTGGGTCCCTTTGCATTTGTGCGCCCAGGCACAGAGTTGGGCGATGCAGGCAAGATTGGTGCATTCGTCGAGACCAAGAATGCAGTGATAGGCGAGGGAAGCAAGGTGCCACACCTCAGCTATGTCGGTGATGCGACAATCGGCGAGGGCAGCAACATTGGTGCAGGCACGATTTTCGCGAACTATGACGGTGTGAAGAAGCACCACAGCACGGTTGGCAATGCAGTTCGCGTTGGTTCAAAAAATGTGCTCATTTCTCCGGTTACCATTGAAGACGGAGCCTATACAGCAGCAGGCACCGTGGTGAGAAAAGACGTTCCCAAGGGGGCATTGGCGTTGAATGTGGCGCCGCAGCGAAACCTTGAGGGGTGGGTGGCTGAGAACCGGCCTGGCACAAGCAGTGCGAGTGCAGCAGAATAACCAAGCAGCGGCAGCGTTGCAGAACAGGGCAGAGAGAATAGCGACATGAGCGCGATCGAAATGGCAGGCCAGAAGAAACTGGTCTTGATCACGGGCCGGGCGTACCCGGCGCTTGCCGAGCGGGTGGCCGAAGAGCTGGGCGCCGAACTCGTGCCCACAGACGCGCGCACTTTCGCCAACGGTGAGCTTTATGCTCGCTTCGACGAGAGCGTTCGCGGCTGCGATGCCTTCGTGATTCAGAGCCACACGCATCCGATAAATGAGTGGCTCATGGAGCAGCTCATCATGGTTGATGCGCTGAAACGCGCTTCGGCAAAGCGCATCACCGTGGTTGCTCCGTTCTACCCGTACTCGCGCCAAGACAAGAAGGGTCGTGGCCGCGAGCCGATCTCTGCGCGTCTCGTCGCCGACCTGTTCAAAGCAGCGGGAGCAGACCGCATTATGTCGGTTGACCTGCACGCTTCGCAGATTCAGGGTTTCTTCGACGGTCCTGTCGACCACCTTTTTGCGATGCCTGTGTTGCTTGATCACTTCAAGAAGACCATCGATCGAGACGATCTCTGTGTGGTGTCGCCTGACATGGGCCGCGTGCGTGTGGCCGATGTGTGGAGCGATAAGCTCGGGGCACCGCTTGCGATCATTCACAAACGCCGTGATCCTCTCGTACCAAACCAGGTCACCGTGCACGACATTGTCGGCGACGTGAAAGACAAGTGGTGCGTGGTCGTTGATGACATGATCGACACCGGCGGCACGATCGCCAAGGCTGCCGAGGCGCTCAAGAAGAACGGCGCCCGCGGCGTCACGATCGCCTGCACGCACGCGATCTTCTCGGGCAAAGCCACCGAATACCTCTCACAAGATTTCATCGATCAGGTTGTCGTTACCGACACTCTGCCGATTCCGCCTGAGAAGCAGTTCGAGAAACTGACCGTGCTGTCGATTGCACCGCTGCTGGCACAGGCAATTCACGAGGTCTTCGAAGACGGCTCAGTCACTAGCATGTTTGAGGGTGCGGCCTAAAGCTGCGGTTGTTCACGATGTGCGGTGAGCGCCACAATGCGCTAAGCTATTAAGTTGTACTTCGGCGAGGGGCGCGCAGCTGAAAGGCGTGTGCCCGTGATCGACGCGGTAGAGCCTGTAGCGGGCCCTTCTGACGCGCCATTCGGTGAGACACATCAGACAGGCGGCCCGAGCCGCCCCGGTTATGGGCGCAAGCCCGCTAAAGGAGACACACATGAGCGAGACCGCAAAGCTCGTCGCATCGGCACGCGAGACCTTCGGTAAGGGCGTTGCCCGCAAGCTGCGCGCCGCAGGCAAGACCCCAGTTGTCGTGTACGGTCACGGCGCTGAGCCCCTGCACCTCTCGGTTGAGACCCACCCGCTGAGCCTGATCGTTCGCCACGCAAACGCGCTCATCGAGCTCGACATCGAAGGCAAGAAACAGCTGGTGCTCGTGAAAGACGTGCAGAAGAACCCGCTGCTGCAGGTTATCGAGCACGTCGACCTGCTGATCGTGAAGAAGGGCGAGGCCGTTGAGGTTGAGGTTCCGGTCGTGATTGTTGGCGAGCCCTTCTCGGGTACCAGCTACCTGCAAGAGCTCAACACCATCCGTCTGAGCGTTCCGGCCAACAAGATTCCCGAGCACATCGAGGTGAGCGTTGAGGGGCTGCAGGCTGGCACGCAGATTCTTACGGGTGACGTGAAGCTCAGCAAGGGTGAGACCCTGGTCGAGGGCGCTGACCACCTCGTGGTGCACGTGGTCGAGCCGCGTGGCGGCAATGCTGCCGAAGAAGCAGAAGACGCCGAATAGTCTTTCGACTGCAATTTTGCGAAAGATCCCCGACCAAGCGGTCGGGGATCTTTCGTGATTGTGAGAGCATGAGCGACTTGTGCGCCTTTGTGGTTCGATAGTGCGGTGGGACTTTTTAGGCGCAAGGTGAAGACAGAGGGAGAACCAGTGGGCGACAATTGGTTGATTGTTGGACTCGGCAATCCCGGCGCGAAGTATGAGGCGACCAGGCACAACGTCGGCCAGATGGCGCTCGACGTGCTCGCTGACCGTGTGGGTGGCAGATTCGCCGCGCATAAAACCAACTCGCGAGTTGCCGAGGGGTTTCTTCGACCCGGTGGCCCAAAGGTCGTGCTCGCAAAATCGAATGGCTTCATGAATACGTCGGGTGGCCCCGTTTCGGCTCTTTGTAAATACTTCGGGGTACCGGCCGAGCGTGTGATCGTGATGCACGACGAGCTCGACCTGCCCTTCGACTCGATTAAGGTGAAGCAGGGGGGCGGTCACGGGGGTCACAATGGTCTGCGCGACATTGCCAAAGCACTCGACACTCCCGAGTTCTTGCGTGTGCGAATTGGCATTGGCAGGCCCCCTGGGCAGCAAGATCCGGCTGACTTCGTGCTGAAGCCCTTCGCAAGTGGCGAGCGTGACACCCTCGCTGTGTTGCTCGAAGACGCTGCCGATGCGGCCGAGGCACTGGTCGATGATGGCCTGCTCGCCACGCAGCAGCGCTTTCATGGGAGGTCGGCGAAGTGAGTCTCGCTGGTATTGACCGGCTGCTCTCTCTGGCGCCATCGTTCGAGCGTGCGCTTGATGCAGCGAACGAGAGCGTCGATTTCGCTGTGGCAGAACCTTTGCGGCCAGCGTTGGTAGCGGGGCTCATTCGCCGCCGAATACAAGCAGGATCTCACGGGGCCTGCCTGCTGATCGCAGCGACGAGTCGCGAAGCCGATGCGCTGAGATCTGCTGTCGCCTCGCTCATGCCCGAGGCAATAACCGCCGAGTTTGCGGCGTGGGAGACCCTGCCCCACGAACGCTTGAGCCCGAGTGCAGAGACTGTCGGGCGACGTGCCGCGGCCCTGCGGTTGCTGCGAGAAGCCGGTGCTGCCGACGCCGATCAAACTCGGCCCTTGGTGCTCGTCGCGTCGGTGCGCGCGGCACTGCAGCCGGTGTCACCTCACGCCGCCAATGCCGAGCCGATCGTGCTGAGATCGGGCTCTGACAGCGATGGCCTTGAACACATTGCCGCGCGACTCGTCGAGACCGCCTACACTCGCGTCGACATGGTCACTCGCCGCGGCGAGTTTGCCGTGCGCGGCGGCATTCTCGACGTGTTTCCGCCCACTGCAGAGCAGGCCGTGCGTGTCGACTTTTTCGGCGACGAGGTTGATCAGATTCGCCGATTCGCAGTCAGCGACCAGCGCAGTGCGGGCGATCCTCTTTCAATGATTGAACTCTGGCCAGCTCGAGAACTGATGCTTACCGAAGACGTGCGCGAGCGGGCGCAGGCGCTGCTGCCGCGGTTTCCTGCACTCTCGACACTGCTCGAGAAGATCTCGCAGGGCATTGCCGTCGAGGGTATGGAGAGCCTGCTGCCGCAGCTTTTGCCGGGCATGCAAGCGTTGACTGCGCTCTTGCCTACCGATGCGACCGTGATGGTCGTTGATCCCGAGCGGGTCGCAGGCCGCGCAGTGAGTCTCGCAGAGACAAATCGCGAGTTTCTTGAGGCCGCATGGGCTGCGGCAACTGCCGGGGCCGACGCGCCAGTGCCCACCGACGACCACGGCATGTTGACGATGCGTGAGCTCCGTTGCGCCGCGGGCGAGCGCCCGTGGCAGACTCTGACGGGCTTTGTCGCAGACGCAGAAGATCAGTTCTCGCCCGACGATCAGATCGTTGTGCAGGGCTCTGCGCTGCCGCGACCGACGCCTGGTGCTGACTCTGGTGTCGCCACCATAGAAGCGTTGAAAGCGCGGCTGCAACACGGCTGGCACATCGTCGTTACCGCGCAGGGTGTGGGCCTTGTCGAGCGTGCCCGCGACCTGCTCGCCGACGCGGGCATCGCGGCGCGCAGGGTCGACTTGCTGCCAGACGAACTCGAGACAGGGGTCGTCTACTTGACCCCCGGCACGGCTTGGTCGGGGTTCGAGAGCTACGAAGCAAAACTGTTGCTCGTGAGCGAGGCTGAGTTCTTCGGCCGTGCGGTGAGCCAGCACCAGGCCCCGACAAAGCTCGCGAAGCGCCGTGGCAAGAACGTGGTCGACCCGCTCAAACTTGAGCCGGGCGACTTCGTCGTGCACGAGACTCACGGCATCGGACGCTTTGTTGAGCTGACGCAGCGCATGGTGCCCACTGGTGGGCGCGACCCGCGCGGCGGCCCGGCGAAGGCGCTTCGTGAGTACCTCGTGCTCGAGTACGCATCGACGAAGCGGGGCATGCCCAAAGATAAGCTTTACGTGCCAACAGACCAACTCGATCAGCTCTCGCGATATGTCGGCGGCGAAGCGCCGGCGCTTTCGAAGATGGGCGGCAGCGACTGGGCGACTGCGAAGAAGAAAGCGCGTGGGGCAGTACGCGACATCGCGGTCGAGCTGGTAAAGCTCTACTCGGCTCGCGTCGCCTCGAAGGGGCATGCCTTCAGCGTCGACACCCCTTGGCAGCACGAGCTCGAAGAGGCTTTTCCCTACGCAGAGACACGAGACCAGCTGACCACGATTGACGAGGTCAAGCGCGACATGGAGCGCACGATTCCGATGGATCGTCTGATCTCGGGCGATGTTGGCTTCGGTAAAACCGAGATCGCGGTGCGCGCGGCATTCAAAGCGGTGCAAGACGGCAAACAGGTGGCAGTGCTCGTGCCAACCACGCTGCTCGTAAAACAGCATCTCGAGACGTTTCAAGATCGTATGGCGGGCTTTCCGGTGCGACTCAGAGCACTCAGCCGTTTTCAGACCGAGAAAGAGTCGAAAGACACGATTGAGGGGCTCGCCGCTGGCACGGTCGATGTGGTGATCGGCACGCACCGCCTGCTGACCGACCAGGTGCGCTACAAAGACATCGGTCTCGTCATCATCGACGAAGAGCAACGATTCGGCGTCGAGCACAAAGACGCCTTGAAGAAGCTGAAGCACGGCGTCGACATTCTTGCAATGAGTGCGACCCCGATCCCGCGCACGCTTGAGATGGCAGTCACCGGCATTCGTGAAATGTCGACGCTGGCCACAGCCCCAGAAGATCGCCACCCGATTCTCACTTTCGTGGGCCCACGCAGCGACAAGCAGATCACCGCAGCGATTCGTCGCGAGCTGCTGCGCGAGGGGCAGGTGTTCTTCGTGCACAACCGAGTGCAGTCGATCAACCGCATCGCTTCGCAGATCGCCGAGCTCGTGCCAGAGGCGCGCGTTGCCGTCGCACACGGCAAATTGAGCGAGCAGCAGCTTGAACAGGTCGTGGTTGATTTCTGGGAGCGCAAGTACGACGTGCTCGTCTCGACCACGATTATCGAGACCGGCCTCGATATTGCGAACGCCAACACAATCATTATCGACGCGGCCGACAAGTACGGCCTGAGCCAGCTGCACCAGCTGCGCGGCCGCGTGGGTCGTAGCCGCGAACGAGCCTACGCGTACTTCTTGTACGACCCAGAGAAGCCGCTCACCGAACACGCGCACGAGCGGCTCAGCACCATCGCCGCAAACAACGAGCTGGGGTCTGGCATGCAGGTTGCGCTGAAAGACCTCGAACTGCGTGGTGCGGGCAACCTGCTTGGCGGCGAACAGTCTGGCCACATCGCTGGTGTCGGGTTCGACCTCTATCTGCGCATGATCGGTGAGGCCGTCGCGACGTTTAAGGGTGAAGAAGTGACGGGGGCAAACGAGCTCTCGCTCGAGCTTCCCCTCGACGCGCATATTCCTGAAGAGTACGTTGAGAGCGAGCGTCTGCGCCTCGAAGCGTACCAAAAATTCTCGGCAGCATCGCACCCGCAGGCGCCAGCCGGTCACGTTGAGCTCGTGCTTGAAGAGCTCACCGACCGATATGGCTCACCGCCCGTCGAAGTGCAGCGGCTCGCAGCGATTTCGAAGCTGCGCCGCAGGGCCGCGCTGCTCGGGCTGACAAAGGTGGTTGCGGCCGGGCCCACGTTGCGCATCGAACCAGTGACCCTACTAGGATCGCGCCAGATGCGCATGAATCGGCTCTATCGTGGCGCGCGCTACACTGAGGCGACCAAAACACTGCAGGTACCCCTGCCTGAGAGTGGGCCGACCTCGCGCAGCCCGCTGTCGGGCGTTGGCCGCGGCGGGGCTGCGCCGTTTGATGGCGACATCATTGCGTGGGTCGGCGGGGTATTCACCGCGCTTCTGGAGCCAGACGAGGTGCCCGCTAGTTGATCAGCCTGCATTGCAGAGGGCTTGCAGTCGCTCGCCCGCCTGGGTGAGCACCTGTAGCTGTGCGCCGAGCTCGGAGAGGTAACCGGGAACCCCGAGCGCGCTTTCGGGGCTGGGGATATCTTGAAAGCCGCGCAGAGCCGCTCGCATCTCACCGATCGAGGCGAGTAGTTCTGAGTGAGTGACCTGTGATTCGAGGTCGGTGAGGGCAGCCTCGAGTGGCCCGGTGAGCGACTGCAGCGAGATCTCTTCGCCGCTGGCAAACTTCACAGCGGCTTCTGCGATGCCCTGCTGAAGTTTCATCTCAGTGTCTTGTGTGAGTTGCTGCACGTCGATGCCAGCCATTGAGCACGCGTCAGTCAGAGACTGCTCGGGTGCCATAGTTGGTGCGGTGAATGAGGGCACGGGCTCCACAGTGCAAGCGGTCATCGTGCCCGCGAGTGCAACGGCGGCGAGCAGACCGCCCGCCCGCGTGGCAAAGGTCGAAGAGGGCATGACTCGATGTTAGCTATTGCACTGTAGGGTTCCCTGTATGAACACCAGTGAGACAGGGGCTGACAGTGCGTGCGGGGTTGAGGCGGCGCGTGAGACAGTGCGACGCATGACTGCTGAGGGTGGCTGCGCGTGGCACGAGGCACAGACGCACGAGTCACTGCTGCCTTTTCTGATCGAAGAGACCGCAGAGTTTGTTGACGCTGTCGAGCGCGGCCTGCCAGCCGAAGAGGTCGCGGGCGAACTCGGAGATGTGCTCTACCAGGTGCTGTTTCACGCGGCAATCGCCGAGCGAAACGGCGAGGGGTACGATCTCGGCACGGTTGCGGCCCGCTTGAGCGAGAAATTGCGCGCGCGTCATCCGCACGTCTTCGGCGACCGAGGGTACATGAGCGTCGATGAGTTGAACGCGGAATGGGAGCGTCTGAAGGAAGATGCGGCAGGGCAGCAGCGAGGATCGCGCGGCGTGCTCGACGGTATCCCTGCGGGCATGCCGACACTTGCGAGATCGGCGAAGGTGGTTGAACGCCTCAGAAGAGCTGGGCTGCTTGACACGGATGCTGTGGTGACCCGCGCGCAAACCGACGGGGCTTCGACGAGCGAAGAGTTGCTCGGAGATGAGATCCTCTCGCTGGTAATGAAAGCGAACGCAACCGGAGTCGACCCTGATCGTGCTCTGCGCCTCGCCACGGCTCGGCTCGCTGCCGACTATGTCACTCCCATTGCACAGTAAACGCTTCAGGCAGGTGCGGGTTTATGCGATGAGATGTGCTTTTCTTGCCGACACCACCGCAGCGTGCCTCGTGGGCGCGCCGAGCTTTGCCATCGCTGATTTCAGATAGCTTTTCACGGTGCTTTCGGTGAGTGAGAGGCTTCGCCCGATCTCAAGGTTCGTCGCACCTAGAGCGGCGTGTGCGATGACATCGAGTTCACGCGGGGTCAGCCTGATCGAGGGAGTGGGGGCCTCTGGGAGCCCGAAGTGAGAAAGTCGCCGCTCGAGCGCGTACAGCTGCTCGCTAATGCTGGGGTCAGTGATTTGAGCTGCGATGCGACGCAACTCTGCCTGCTCGCCTCGCAGCTCTTCGAGCAGCGCGCTCGGCAGTTCGACCTGTGTTGAGGTTTGGGTGGCAAGTCTTCGCGTCACTTCGTCTTCGACTGAGATTTGCTTGGCAAGCTCGCTTGCCACCGCAGCACCAGCCTG
>JAPXTT010000028.1:0-9540 GCA_033812395.1 Leucobacter sp.
CCGCGTCGAGCGCCGTGGTGGGCTCGTCGGCGATAATCAGCTCGGGTTCGGCGATGAGCGCCGAAGCGATGAGTGCGCGTTGGCGCAGCCCGCCCGAAAGCTCGTCAGAGCGGCGACGCAGCTGCCGCTCCGGCGTGGGCATGCCCGCAGCGGCCAGGGCATCGATGGTGCGTGCACGCCTCGCTGCACCGGCTGGCACGAGGCGGTGCAGTCGGAGCGCGTCGCCGACCTCGTGTTCGATGCGGCGCAGTGGATCGAGGCCACCAAGGGCGTCTTGCGGCACGAGTGCGGCGCGTGCCCCGCGAATGCCCGCCCATGAGCGATGACCGTTCGGGGGTACCTGATCCTCTCGAAATAAAATTTTGCCGCGAATCACCGCGGTGGCTGGTACCAGGCCGAGCAGTGCGCGCGCGGTGAGTGACTTGCCAGAGCCGCTCTCGCCGACGAGCGCGACACACTCGCCTTGGCGCACCTCGAGCGAAACTTCGTTGACGGCAGGCTGCTTTCGCCCGGCGAAGGTGATGCTGAGATGTTCGATGCGAGCGAGCGGGATCACGGTAGCTGCCCTTTTCGTTCGAAGGCGCGGCCGAGCACGGTGCAGGCGATACCAACGGTGAGAATCGCAAGGCCGGGGAAGAACGTGAGCCACCACGCCTTCGTGAGATATGGCCTGCCGGCGTTCAGCATTGCGCCCCACTCGGGCGCGGGCGGCGGTGTGCCGAGGCCGAGAAACCCGAGGGCGGCCGCGAGAATCACCGCGTGCCCGATGCCGAGGGTTGCGAGCACCAGCACCGGTCTCAGCGTCTCGGGCAGTATGAGCGTGCTCCAGACGCGAATGGCGCCGTCGCCTTGCAGCCGTGCCGCTTCGACCGAGCCCGCTCCGAGCATCTGCCGCACCCCTCCGCGCACCATGCGTGCGTAGCCGGGGGCAGTCGAGATTGCTACCGCAATGACCACCGAGGCAACACCCGGCCCGCGCACTGAGATGAGCAGCAGCGCGAGCAGCAGGCCCGGAAACGCGAAGAGCGCCTCGATGAGGCGATCGCCAACGTAGCGCAGCGGGCCCAGCCTGCGGCTGCGACTACCGCCGGCAACCGAGCCGAGCACAAGGCCTGCGGCGAGCCCCGCGAGGGTCGCAGTCACACCGATGGTGAGGGAATCTCGGGCGCCGAAGATCACCCGGCTGAGCACATCGCGCCCAGAGTCGTCCGTGCCGAAGGGATGCGACGGCGACGGGGCAGCGAACGCCCCACGGGGGTCGATGGCGAGCGGCTCGTACGGGGCGAGCAGCCCGGGGGCCATGGCGCAGAGCGCCAGTATCAAGACGAAGGCGAGCGAGACCCACCCCGCGGCACCGAGCCGCTGTGCCGTTGGTCGCGCCACTGGTCGAAACGCTGGAGCGTTGAGGCTAGCCATTCGCCATCACCTGCTGCAGCTTGGCCTCGGTGCGAGGGTCGACTTTCGCGATCGTGAGATCGGTGACGAGGGTGACCGCCACGTACGCGAGTGCGGCGAACAGTACCACGCCGAGCACGACGGGTATGTCGCGGACGGTCACGGCGTTCACGAGTGTGCGGCCGAGGCCTGGACGCGCAAAGATGACCTCGATCACGGCAGCCCCACCGAGCAGCGAGCCGAGGGCCCACGCCGTCATGTTGAGCCCTGGCACGATGCCGTGGCGAATAATGTGTCGCAGGCGCACCCCTATCTCGGTCTCGCCGCGTGCGCGGGCACTCTCGATAAATGGGGCGCTGCGGGCATTTTCGACGCCCGCGCGGCACACCTGGGCAAGAAAGCCAGAGGTGGGAATCGCAAGGGCGAGCGCGGGCAGAATGATGCCCGAAACACCGCCGGTGCTCACCGCGGGTAACCAGCCGAGCACGCCAGTGAAGAGCAGTACGAGCAGGCTCGCGAGCCAGAAGTTCGGCATTGAGGCCGCAACGAGGTCGAGCACAGTGGTCGTCGCGCGGGCTACTTTTGAATTGCCGCTGGCAATAAAGACGCTTACCAGCGCGATCGCCCAGGCAATCGCGAGCGAAAGTGAGGCGAGAGCCAAAGTTGGCCCGATGGCGTGCTGCAACACTTCTGCTACCGGGATCCTCTGTGAATATGACACACCCAGGTCGCCGCGCACGAGCCGCCACAGAAAATCTAAATACTGCACGAAGATCGGGCGGTCGAGCCCGAACTCGGCCCGTGCGGCCGCGAGGGCCTCTGCGCTTGCTTGGCTGCCAGGGCCGCCGAGCGCGGCCTCTGCTGGGTCACCTGGAATGAGCTGCAGCGCGGCAAAGGCCAGCGTCGCGACGATGAGCATCACCGCCGCGGCACCGGCAACGCGCGAGAGCGCCGCGATGAAGCGGTTCAACCCGCAGTGACCTGCCCGAGCCACGGGGTGCTCACGGTCGGCAGCGCGCTCAAGTGTTGCAGGTCTGCGCGGTACAGAAAGTGGTTCTGCTGGTCGTAGATCGGCAGAATGATCTGCTCGTCGGCAATGAACTGCTGGGCGGCCTCGGCTGCGGCGGAGCGCACCTCGGGGTCTGGCTCACTGCCAATTGCGTCGAGCAGCTTGTCGAGCTCTGGGTCTGCGATCATTGCGTGGTTCGCGAAGTACCCGCTGGGAGCGGGCACCGTCGCGTCGCTATGAAACAGAAAGCGCAGCACGTCGGGGCCGATTTTCGTGTACGGGGCGCTCACGAGCTCGTACTCGTGTGCGCCGAGCGCGCCGTACCAGGCGCCCAGATCGAGCAGCGTGATCTGCACATCGAAGCCGACCTCGCGAGCCGACGCTTGAATTTGCTCGAAGAGCGCCTGCTCGGTCTGTGTCGACTGCGCTCCGGTGACCGGGAAGCGAACGGTGAGGGGCTCACCATTTTTGACTCGAATGCCGTCGGCGTTCTTCTCGCCCCAGCCGGCCTCGTCGAGCAAGGTGTTCGCCCGCTCAACGTCGGTCTCGTACGCGTCGGGGGTCTGCAGGCCGAGCGGCTCGACGCTCGAGAGCGCGCTATACGAACGTTCGGTCGTGCCCTCGAAGAGGGTGTCGATGCCGGGGTTCACGTCGGCCGAGGCAATGAACGCCTCGCGCACGAGCTTGTCATCAAACGGGGCCTGCGAGTTGTTCAGCTCGAGCCGGTTGCTCGCACCGGGGCGTGGCGCATCGAGGTGGGCGAGCTGCGTGTCGCTCTTCGCTGTGGTGATCTGCTCTGGCAGTGGGTTATCAATGACGTCGACCTCGCCGCTCTGCAGCGCCGCGAAGCGCGCGGTGGCATCGGGAATGAAGCGCCAGATGAGTTGCTGTGGCCCGTCTGCCGAAGCGACCTCGAAGCCAGTGGGCGGTGTCGCGTAGTCGGGATTGCGGTCGAGCACGATGCGATCTTGTTTCGTCCACATGCTCACCGCGAAGGGGCCAGACCCGATTGGTGCAAGGCAGTTCGCTTCGGCGCCGCGGGCGATGCCTGCGGGTGACTGAATCGCCACCCAGGGCTGCGCGAGCGACTCCAACAACGCCGCATCGGGGCGGGTCAGATGAAAGCGCGCGACCGTTGGGCTTACGACCTCGACCTCGGCGACCTGCTGCACCGCGAGGTAGCCGGTCGATGAGCCCGTGTCGGGGTTCTGCAGGTGTTCAATGTTTGCTTTGACCGCAGCGGCGTCGACTGGCGTGCCGTCGCTGAACTTCGCGTCTGGGTGAAGCGTGAAGTCCCAGCTCAGCCCGTCTTCGCTCGCAGACCACGCAGTTGCGAGCCAGGGCACGATATTGCCGTCTTTGTCGAGCGAGACGAGCGACTCGAGCACCTGCGTTGCGAGCAGCGCCTGAGGGTAGTTGCCACCGACGTGCGGGTCGAGGCAGTCGGGCTCAGCGTCGCCGGTTGCGTACACGAGGGTGTCGCGGGGGCCGTCTTGAGCCTCGCCAGGGGCAGCGCTACAAGCTGCGAGGGGCAGCACAAGGGCGGCGAGGATCGCGCCTGCGATCTTGAGTTTATTTGTATTTGTTGCACTCACGGGCACCAACTCTATAATATTAGACTCAGTCTAATAATTGAATTTTGGTGATTTGCGTCATCGCGTTACGAAAGGCTCGAAATGGTCGCGTCGGCGGGCAGGCCCAAGCGAGTTTCGCGAGAACTGCTGCAAGAGGCGGCATTCGAGCTGTTTCAGCACCGCGGGTACCGAAATACCACTGTCGAACACATCGCCCGCACAGCTGGGTTTAGCAGGGCAACGTTCTTCAACACATTTTCGTCGAAGGCCGAGCTGTTCTGGCTTGAGACCGACGAGCTTGTGGCGGCGCTGAAGAAGCACCTCGATGCTGCGCTTGCTGATCCTGCGCCACAACAGCTACGCGACGTGCTATTGAACTTCGCTTCTGGTCTTGAAAGCCACCGTATTCCCTGGGCGCTGCAGAACTATCGGCTGCTTGAAGCGGCAGACGATTTGACCGCGAGCGGGGCGAGTCGTGCGCTCGAACTCAACCGGGCATTCGCGAGCTATCTGCATGACACAGAACCGGGCGATGCAGTGGTGTTGCACGCGCGAGCGGCCGCTACCACCGCGATGCTCGTGAGCGCACTGCTCGGCTGGATCGATGCGGGCGTCGGCAGAGGCCCGTTCGACGAGCACCTCGACCGAGCGCTAATACACTAGAGAGCATGGCAATTCTTCCTATCGTGATCTGCGGCGAGCCCGTGCTGCACCACCCCGCTGAGCCCGTCACCGAGTTCGACGACGCGCTGCGCACTCTTGTCGACGACATGTTCGAGACCTGCGAGGCTGCGCCAGGTGTGGGCCTCGCGGCGCCGCAGGTGGGTGTGGGCAAGCGCATCTTCGTATGGATGTATGACGACCAAGACGAAGCGCCCGAGCGCGGCGTTGCGATCAACCCCGAGCTGTGGCTGTCGCCGCCCGAGCCTGGCCTACCGGGCGAAGACGAGGTCGAGGGCTGCCTGTCGTTTCCGGGTGAACGCTTTGCCTTGCGCCGCTCTGAGCGTGCGCTGCTTCGTGCCAGAGACATCAATGGTGAGCCGTTCGAGATCGAGGCGAGCGGCTGGTTCGCGCGCATCATGCAGCACGAGTTCGACCACCTGCTCGGCCTGCTCTATGTCGATCGCCTCGTGCACCCTGAGAGCCGCGGGGCGCAGAAGGCAGAGCGCAAGAACGGCTGGGGTAAGCCCGGCCTGAGCTGGATGCCGGGCGTCGACGACCTCGAGGGGTAAACCTGCGAGCGGTACGCCGGCGCGTTACGCGAGGGTGCGCGAGTCGCGGCCAAGCGACCACACCCCCGCGGCCGCGGCTAGGAGCACCGCTGTGAGCACGAAGGCCGGACCGAATCCAGCGAGGTCGACCACCAGGCCGGCGAGCGCGGGGCCGAGCACGCCGCCGAGATCGCTCGACATGGAGTAGGCTGCGACCGGCCCGCCGCCACGGCGCTTGGCGAGCACATCGGCGAGCACTGCCTGTTGACCGGGGTTCGCTAGTGCAGAGCCCGAGCCAGCGAGCAGCATGATCGCTGCAAGCGCCCACAATGAGGGGGCAAACCCCATCGCGGCATAGCTTGCTGCGAGAATCACGAGGCCGAAGATCAGCATCGGCTTGCGGCCGACCTTGTCGGTCCAGCGGCCCGCAGGAAAGATAAACGCTGCGTTGCCTGCTGCATAGGCTGCGAGGATCCACGCGGCCATCGTCGCATCGCCCCCAAAGGTGACCGCCACCAACAGAGGGATCAGCGAAACGCGAACCCCGAACGATGCCCACCCGAAGGCAAACACTGAGAACAGCAGCGAGCGAAACTGCGGCACCCGTAGCGCCTGCCCCAGGGTGAGGTCGGCTGTAGTGCCGTTCGCGAGATCGCCTGGCCGCGCGGGGCTGGGCGCGCTTGCCGCGTGCGATCCTCGTAGCGCAATTGCCACGATCGAAGCTGCAATGAGCAAGGTGAAGAAATAGAACACAAACGGGGCGCGCAGGCCGAAGACCGCGACGACGCCACCGAGCACGGGGCCGAAGAGGCCACCGAGCAGGAAGCCCGCGGCGTTGAGGCTGGCGACGCGGCCGCGCGACTCCACCGGGCTGACCTTTGCCAGCAAGGCCGTGGCTGCGACAGTGAACAGAGTGGAGCCGATGCCGCCAGCTCCTCGCAAGATGACGAACTGCGGGTAGTTCGCAGCGAGCGCCGCAGCCCCAGTCGACACCGCGACGATCAGAATGCCGATTGTGTAGGTGCGGCGCTCACCCATGCGCGCAACCGCCCAGCCTGCGAGCGGGGCTGAGACGAGGCGCA
This sequence comes from Leucobacter sp., assembly GCA_033812395.1. Lineage (GTDB taxonomy): Bacteria > Actinomycetota > Actinomycetes > Actinomycetales > Microbacteriaceae > Leucobacter. Next base: position 6,272 of record JAPXTT010000028.1, read on the forward strand.
TCAGGGCGAACGCGCTGACGATCGCCGATGCAGCGAAGTTCGAGACTCCGAACTCAAGCGCGAACTGGGGGATCGCGGGCGCAACCACGCCGTAACCGAGGGCGACTGCGAAGCCGCCTGCGACGAGCGCCCAGACCTCAAACGGCAGGGGAGTCTTGGCGGGTTTCGTCACCCATCGAGTCTAGGGGGCTTACGCCTGATGTGCTCCCTATCCGCGGAACCTCTAATCTGCACTGTATGAATGCGAGTGCCGAAACGGGTGGTCGGCGCTCGCTCACCGGGGTGCCGCCATGGTCGATGGCGATTGCGGCGATGCTTGCGGTGCAGTTTTCGAATGCGTTTTCGGTGCCGGTGATTGAACAGGTGGGGGCCCGCCGGTACCGCGTGGTTGCGCATGTGCTTTGGCTCGGTATTTCTTTGGATGATCGCACAGCCCGCGATTCGCTCGCTTACGCGCCGCGATGTGCCTTCGCTTGTGTTGCTCGGTGTGGTCACCGGGTTCATGACCACGTTCTTTCTTGCCGCTGTCGACCGGATTCCGCTTGGCGCCGCGGTGGCGATTGAGTTTCTGGGGCCGCTCACACTCGCCGGAGTCATGTGCAAGCATCGCCGCGCGCTCGTGTGGCCGCTGCTTTGGCGACGCTGCCCGTTGGCCTGCCTCAGGTGCTTGGGGTGAGCTTACGTGGTGGGTGTTACCCGCAGCGGCTGGCATCGCGCTGATCACGCCAGTCATCGCATTTGGGCTCGAGATGCTTGCACTGAGGCGCATGACCCACACCGCATTCGGCACACTGCTCTCGATCGAGCCGGCGTTTGGGGTTCTGATCGGCTTGGTGGTACTGGCGCAGGCGCCGTCTCTTATGCAGCTCGCCGTCTGGCAGAATGCCCCGGCGGCCGGCGCGCCCTGCCCGATAGCCCCGGCCGCCGCACCCCGATTATTACATGACGATATGATCATTTCATCATATTGTGAGCATTGTCGAATGGAGTGAGGGTGTTTACATCGAGCGTAAAACCGCTATACGAGATCAAAGCGAACCTCTTCAAAGGTCTCGCGCATCCGGTCCGAGTGCGCGTGCTGGAGATTCTCGCCGCATCTTCGCAGCAGTCCGCGACGGTTGGGCAGTTGCTCGAAGAGACCGATCTTGAGGCATCGCATCTATCACAGCACCTTGCCACGCTGCGGCGTCACGGGGTGGTGACGAGCCGAAGGGAAGGTAGTGCGGTCGTGTACACGCTTGCGCATCCAGGCGTCGCTGAACTCCTCGCTATCGCACGGATCTTCCTCCGCGACACGCTGTCCACGGCCCGAGAGCGGCTTGCGGCCGCGGACCAACTCGACGACATCAGCACGCCGGCCACGTCACCCAACGTCTCGTCAATGAGTGCCGGCGTTACCCCATGAGTCATGCCGATCCGCGGATGCCCACAGAGACGGCCCAGACAGTCACGTCCCTCACCGGGTGGCGGAAGCTGCTGCACGCACTCCGGGCGCCGTTACCGCGCCCGGGGGACCTCCCACGGTTAAGGGACTACGCGGAGTTTCCGCGCACCTGGAAAGGGGATCTGGTCGCAGGGGTCACGGTCGGGATCGTGGCGCTCCCGCTCGCGCTCGCGTTCGGTGTATCGGCCGGGGTCGGGGCCGAGGCCGGCCTGATCACGGCAATCGTGGCCGGGGTGGCCGCGGCGGTGTTCGGCGGGTCGAACGTACAAGTCTCGGGCCCGACAGGGGCGATGGTCGTGGTTCTCGCCCCGATCGTTGTGCAGCACGGAGTCGGTATGGTTGCGCTGCTGTCCGTCCTTGCCGGAGTGCTGTTGTTTCTCATGGGAGCATCCCGGATCGGTCGGGCGGTGGGCTTTATTCCGTGGCCGGTGATCGAGGGCTTCACGCTCGGCATTGGGGTGATCATCTTCCTGCAGCAGGTTCCCGCAGCTCTCGCGTCCCCCGTGAAAGCCGGAGAGGGTGCTTTACAGGCAGCACTCGTCTCATTTATGCACGCAGACTGGTCGAAGTCGTGGGTGACGCTCGTTCTCGTACTTGTGGTCGCGACGCTGATGGTGGTGCTGCCGAAGCTGCACCGGTCGATCCCAGCGAGCCTGATCGCGATTGTCATTGTCACCGCAATCACGCAGGTCTTCGAGGTGCGAACCCCAGTAATCGGGGAACTTCCTTCCGGGCTCCCTGCGCCGGCACTCCCGAACGTGGATATCACGGCGCTTCCCGGTTTGAGCGGGGCGGTGGTCGCGATCGCGGCGTTGGCTGCGATCGAGTCGCTGCTTTCTGCCCGCGTCGCTTCCGGGATGCCCGGACCAGACGGACGGACAACGGGCCCGTTCAACGCAGACCGGGAACTCGTGGGCCAGGGTGTCGCATCGATCGCAGCGGGCTTGTTCGGGGGGATGCCTGCGACCGGGGCGATCGCCCGCACCGCAGTAAATGTGCGTTCCGGCGGACGAACCCGTGCTGCAGCGATCATTCACGCCCTCGTACTCCTGATCGTGGTCTACCTTGCCTCTCACCTGGTGAGCATGATTCCGCTCGCGGCGCTGGCCGGGGTGCTGATGGTGACCGCGTGCCGAATGGTATCCCCGAGGCATGTGAAGCGGATACTGGGATCGACGCGGTCTGACGCGGTCGCGTTCGCACTGACCGCAGTGATCACCGTCGCGTTCGATCTGATCGTTGCGATCGAGATCGGAATTCTCGCAGCCGCGTTTCTCACCCTCAGAAAGTTCGCCGCGCTCGGCACCGCACGTACAGAACCTCTTCCAGTGAGTCCGCAACCTGGGGACGACCGGATCGTGCTGTTTCGCCTGGACGGGCTCATGTTCTTTGGCGTCGCGGAACGCCTCCAAACCGAACTCACCCACTTGCACGCGCATGTGCAGGTCGTGATCCTGCGCTTGTCGCAGCTGCAATACATTGATGCGACCGGCGCCCAGGCGTTGGCAGAGACCATCCAGAATCTCGAACGCGACGGCATTACCGTACTGATGAAGGGCATCCGGCCCGAGCATCAGGCCGTGCTCGCAAAAGTCGGAGTGCTTGCAAGCCTTCGTGACCACCGGCATCTGTTCGACGATCTCGACTCGGCCATCGCGCACGCCCGAGACCACGTTCGGAGAGCATCTTCTGCGTCGACCTGAACCAGCTGGAGAACTGAGCGCACATCCACCGCAAGCGCCGGTGTAGACGAAGCTCGAACTATGCCCCGTTGCCCGGACGGGACAAAGTTCGAACCTCGTCATTTGGGGCGAGCCAGTAGGCT
>JAPXTT010000029.1:0-9519 GCA_033812395.1 Leucobacter sp.
GCTCGGCGGCGTCTGCGTGCATCTGCTCGAGGTTCAAGGGCAGCGACCTTGGCGCGTCGAGGCAGTTAATTGCGCCGAACGCAGTGATGAGGTTGGTCTGGTACACCCCATCGACGCGATCGTAATAGAAGTCAGCAAGGCTCAGTGCAACCTCTGCGTTGCCCTCAGTGACGGTGGCATAGAGCTGGTCGAGGTAGGGCCAGTTCACCTGCGAGTAGAGCGGAGTGATAATCGCGGTGAGCAGGGTGCCCGAGCCGACCATGCGCCCGTCACTGCCCGTGAGCGGGCTCGCCTCAACCGCGTCGAGCATCGCCCGCCACTTGGCCATCGCCTCGTCGACGCTGCCCGATACCGGGCACTCACTGCGGCTCAGGCAATCGGTCATGTACGCGCGCAGCGCGAGCTCGAAGCCGCGGGTCTGCTCGCGCACCACCTCAGCCTCACTGCTCGTGGGGTCGATTGCGCCGTCAAGCACGAGTCTGCCGACTCGCTCGGGGTAGGCGTCTGCATACCTCGCACCAATGTAGGTGCCGTATGAGTAGCCCAGGTAGTTCAGCTTGTCGTCGCCGACGATTGCTCGCAGCATATCGAGGTCTTTGACTGTCGACCCGGTGTCAATATGCCCGAGCAGCGGCCCCGTGGCCTCGAGGCAGGCCTCACCGTACTCTTTTTGTTCTTTCAGCGCGGCATCGACCCACTCTTGCGTGCCCTCTTCGAGATTATCTGTCTCGCTTGCACCAAACAGCACCTCGTCCATGCCCGCGTCATCGAGGCAGGTGACCGCACTCGACTGACCCACCCCTCGCGGGTCCCAGCTAATCACGTCGAACTCCTGCTGTAGCGTTCGACTCACGGCCCCATCTACCCCCGCCGCCAAATAGCTCACTCCCGACGCACCTGGACCGCCGGGGTTCACAAAGAGCGACCCCTGTGGTGCGCCGCCGAGAGCAGGCTGCTTTACGAGAGAGAGCTCGATTTGTTCACCACGAGGATCAGCCCAGTCGAGCGGTGCCTTCACCTTGGCGCACTGCATCGAGTCGTAGCAACCCACCCACTCGGGCTGCTGCGAATCGAAGTCTGCCTGCTGCACCGTGGCGGGTGTAGGCACGACCGCAGCACTCTGCGCGTTTCTGTTGAGCAGATCAAAGAGCAGCCACACCGAGCTCAGCACAAGGGCACCGACGAGCACCGCGGCGATCACGATGTTGCGGGTGCGCCTGCGCCCACGGCGCTGCTCGTAGAGAGCCTCTGCTGCGGGATCTTCGCCGAAGATAATCTCGCCCTCGAGGGGCGACGCTGGGAGCTGCGACGGCGCAGGCGGCGACGCTTCGGGCCATCGCCCTGCGCCTCGCGTCTCATTGCCGTGCATCTCAGGCGGCAACCCGGTCATCTTGCTCCATTCGGTTCGAGTTCGGCAACAATCGCGGCAAACATCGCCTCGAGCACGAGGCCCGGGGTGACGCCGCGTGCGAGGCGAATTCGAGCAGTCTCAATCGCGTCGATCACGCCGAGCGCGCGCTGTCTGCTCCAGTGCCCGGCCAGGCGCGCAATCTGCGCATGATGCTCGAGGTTCACCAACTCAGCCCCCGCATGCATCGCAGTGAGCAGCACATCTCGATAGAGCGAGAGCAGGTCGGTGAGAATACGGTCGAGCCCGTCGCGCAAACTGCGAGTAGCGCGGCGCTTCTGGTCTTCTTCAAGGGCCTTCATTTGCGACCTCAGAGCGGGCGGAATCGCTGCCCCTGGAGCAAGCCCCATGCCCCGCATTGCCGCGGCACGCTCGTTGGTATCGAGCATCTCGGTGAGCGCGTCGGCATCGGCCTGCGCAACCTTCAAGAGCTCTGCCGCGGCGCGCATGCCGTCGCCAAGGGTCTCGACCCGTAGCGCAAGCTCGACCGTGCGTTCGCGTCGCTCGAGTGCGGCCGAGTCAGAGGCCAGACGGCGCGCCATGCCAATGTGGCTCTGCGCGAGCCGCGCGGCGCGCTCAGCCAATTGCGCATCAACACCGTCGCGCTCGTGCAGCAGACGTGCGATCTCAGTGGGAGCCGGAGTCACCAGGCGCAGCGAGCGTGCACGCGAGCGGATCGTTGGCAACAGGTCGGCCTCGCTCGGAGCGCAGAGCACCCAGACGGTGCGCTCAGGCGGCTCTTCGAGCGCCTTCAGCAACACGTTCGAGGTACGTTCAGGCATACGGTCGGCGTCTTCGATCACGATGACGCGGTGGCGGCCCTCTGCCGGCGCAAAGTGCGCCGACGCCACAATGTCACGCACATCGTCAATACCGATGACTACCTTCTGCGTCGTGAGCACGGCCGCGTCGGGGTGCGTGCGCGCACTCACCTGCGCAAACACCGAGTCTCGATCGGCTGGGTCTCGGGCAATGAGTGCCGCAGCGAAGCGAAGCGCCAGGTTTGACCGCCCCGAGCCCGGCGGGCCGGTAATCAGCCACGCGTGCGAGAGCTCGCGTTCGGCACCTCGCGCGGCCGCTTGTTCGAGCACGCGCACCGCCTCGGGCTGCCCGACGATTTCGCTCCAATAGTTCACGCTCTCAGGGTATCGGTCACCACTGACGTTGAGACTGATAACTACCGCGTTCGGGTCTGACTCAACTTGCGGCCTGAGGCTGGGCACCCTGCGCGGATTCCGCGATCCCGCGCTGCTGTTTCACCGAATCGATACAACTTCGTCGAATCGATACAAGATTCTCATGTAGATTCGAGCAACTTGTGTGGTTTCGGCGAGAGGCCGAACGAAAAACAAACCACCAGCGCTGCCACCACTACTTGTTATCCACAGGCACCCAAAATGCGAGATATCCACAGATTCTCAAAACTCGGCTCGCGAATCGGCGAAATCGGCGATGCTCGAAACTATGCACATAAGCGAACGAATCAGCCACGTCTGGCACGAGCTCACTCGCCAGAATTCACGCCCCCAACTGACTGCCGCCCGCCACCCGGCACCAGGCTCAATTCGCGTACATTACGGCTGGTACGTCAGCCGGGAGTTCTGGCAGTCGCTGCGGCCCGAGGATCAGCACCTCACCAGGATGATCGCGATCCACCGAGCTGCAAAATCACAACCGGTCTTCTCGCACCTCAGCGCTGCGGTGTTACTCGGTATCCCCGTACACGCCGACCTTCGCAAAGCCGCGCACGTAACCACGGGATCAAAAAGCAGTTGTCGCCCAAGCATGGGGCTCATCAGGCATGCCCGCCCTCTTACCGTTCTTGAGACAGTTGACGTGCATGGACTGCGCTGCACATCACCAGAGCGCACACTACTTGACCTTTGTGCGACCGAAACGCCAGAAACAGCGCTTTCGTTTGCTGACAGCTACATGCGTGCAAACTTTCGGGTGGGCCGGGCCATTGACGAAGAGCAGCTGCGCTATTGGCGTGACCAATTTGCTCACTCGTTAGCCCTGGCGCGAGGCATGCGCGGCAAAAGAACTGCCACCCAGCTACTTACCCTTGCCGACCCCCGCAAGGACTCAGTGCTCGAAAGCATCAGCCATCTGCAGCTACACAGATTGGGTTTTGAGGTTGAGTTGCAGGTTCCAGTTGCTGGCCCGCACGGTCGCACCTATTACGCTGACTTCAAGTTTCGTGGGCTACCGCTCTTCGGCGAATGCGACGGCAAGGTGAAATATACCGACCCCGCACTGCTTCAGGGCAGCTCTGCAGGCGAGCAGGTCTATCGCGACAAACGACGCGACGACTGGCTGCAGGGCTCAACCAATAACAAGGTGATCCATTGGGGGTACCCGGAAGGGGCAGCCACGCTTGCAATGGCAAAACGTTTACAGGCGTTCAACGTGCCAATTCCGCAGCCACCGTGGTGATGTTGCGCTGGCGCTCGCGGTTATGTCATCGAATCGATATGAGTTCGCCGAATCAACACAAGAATCTCGTGTCGATTCGGGAAAGTTGTGTAGTTTCGGCGGGCGCGCTGCCGGGCGGGCTGCCGGGCGGGCGCACGGGCAGGCGGGCGGGCGCGCTGCCGAAACGCCAGACTACTCAGCGAGCGAAACGAGCGTCATCTCTTCGCGTGAGACCACCTTGATGCGCTCGCGGCCCTGCTCGGCACCGAGCGACAGCTCGTGCGCATCGAGCCTGTGCCAGCCCTCGATGGTCGTGTAGGGCACGCCTCGCGATTTCAGCAGCTCGACAACCGCTGCCGCCTCGGGCGCCTCAGGCTGCCACCAGCTCGCGCGATCCTCGAGCAGGCATTCAATCGTCTCCATCGCATCGCTCTTCGTGTGCCCGATAAGACCGATGGGCCCGCGCTTGATCCAGCCGGTTGCGTACATGCCGGGCTCAGGCGACCCGTCGGCGCCAATCACTCGACCCTGTTCGTTCGGAATCACACCGCGTTTCTCGTCAAACGGAATTTCTTCAAGCGGCGACCCAAAGTAGCCGATCGCGCGATAGAGCGACTGCACCGGCACGATCTCGAATTCACCTGTGTCGACCACACCGCCAACCCCATCGGGGGCGGTGCGTTCGATCTTGATGCCCGAGACCCGTCCGGCGGCGTCTTGCAACACTTCAACCGGTTTCGACCAGAAGTGCAGGTGCAGGCGGCGACTCGCTGGCACAGTCTCACCCGCATCGCGCGACTTCTGTGCCTCACGCCACTGGTTCATGATGCGGGTGAGCACGATGACCTGCTTGTTCTTCATCAGCGTCTCAGTGACATACGGGTCGTCGAGATCGAAGTCGCGTTCGTCGACCACCACGTCAACGTCTCGCACCTCGCCGAGCTCGCGCAGCTCGAGAGGTGTGAACTTCACATACTGCGGGCCGCGGCGCCCAAAGAGGTGCAGCTCTTCAATCGGGTTCTGCGCAAGCACCCGATGCACGTTCTCAGCTATCTCGGTAGTCAACAGGTCTTCAGCGTGTTTGATGAGCATGCGCGACACGTCGAGGGCGACGTTGCCGTTGCCAATCACCGCAACCTGTTTCGCGTCGAGCGGCCACTCTCGCGGCACATCGGGGTGCCCGTCGAACCAGCTCACGAAATCAGCAGCACCGTAGCTCGCTTCGGCATCGATGCCCGGAATATCGAGCGATGCGTCGCGGATCGCCCCCGTCGCAAAGATCACTGCGTGATAGTGGCGCTTCAGATCTTCCAAACTTATGTGCTCGCCGAAACGAACGTTGCCGTGATAATGCACCGAACCGCGTGGGGCACGGGCCGCCAAGTCACCTGCGGCATCGCCGGAACCGGCAGCACCGGTAGCACCGGCAGCACCGGCATCACCGGCAGCACCCGCGGCATCGCCCTGCAGTGCATCGCCGCCGCGATCTGTGCGGTCAAGCACCTCGCGCAATGCAGTAATCACGCCCTTAATGCGCGGATGGTCGGGTGATACCCCGTAGCGTACGAGCCCATAGGGTGCGGGCAGCTGGTCAAAGAGATCGATCTCGACGTCGAAGTCGCGGTCTGCCTTAATCATCAGGTCGGCCGCATAGATGCCGGCCGGGCCAGCTCCGACAATCGCAAGGCGCATCTTCTGCAAAGTCATGTTCCTTTCGTTGCGCGCCTGTATCTGCGCGCTGGTCACCTGTTGAGCCGTACCGAACGATGCAACATCGCGCCGCACTTCGCAAGCGCGCCGTTTGCCTTAACCCTCGCGGGTCACAATCGATTCGGCAAGACGTTCAAGCCCCCGCCTCACCGCTGACTTTGGCAGCGGATGCAGTGCTGCAACCGCGTCGGCCGCCCACTGGCGGGCCACCTGCTCGGTCTCGCGAGTCACCTCATGTTCGCGCAGCTCGGTCACCTCAGGGTCGAGGATCGCGGCGTCTTCACCGGCTGCGATTCGAGCGACGCCGGCATCGATTCGAACCAAGAACTCGGTGGCCGCGGCATCGCCCCGTGCCGCGCGGTCACGCAACAAAAGCAGCGGCATGGTCACCACACCAGCCCGCAAGTCGGTGCCCGCACGTTTACCAGTCTGCTCGGCCTTCGATGACAAGTCGATCACGTCGTCAATAAGCTGAAACGCCACTCCGATTTTCTCGCCGTACGCGGTCACGCAGTCGGCATACTCTCGAGGTGCGCCCGAGAACAGCACACCCATGCGCGCGGCCGTCGAGATCAGCGCACCGGTCTTGTCAGCGAGCACCTGCAGGTAGTGGCGCATCGGGTCGTCTTCAGGGCCAGGGCCGACCGTCTCGTGCAGCTGGCCAAGGCACAGCCGCTCAAATGTTTTTGCCTGCAGCAAGATCGCCTCTTCGCCCATGCCCGACACAAGCGAAGATGCGCGCGCAAACAGCAGATCACCGGCGAGGATCGCGACAGAGTTAGACCACACGGTCTGAGCGGCGGGCACTCCCCTGCGCAAGCGAGCATCGTCCATGACATCGTCGTGGTAGAGCGATGCGAGGTGGGTCAGCTCAATCGCGATAGCAGCCCTGCGCACCTGTTCGTTGGGGCCCGAGCCGAGCTCGCTCGTCAGCAGGGTGAGCATCGGTCGAATGCGCTTGCCGCCAGCCTCAGCAAGGTAGCGTGCTGGCGCGTCAGCGACCGTCGAAGCGAAGCCGAGCTGCTCAAGCAGCTCGTGCTCGACAACCGCGAGCTCTTTCTTCATGCGGTCGGCGTGACGCTTCTCGGCAGCACCTCGGAACAGGTGCATTGGCATCGCTTGTGTGGCCGTATCTTCAGTAACGGGGCGGGTCATTTGGCCTTCGCCTTCTTCGCTACTGCTGGTTTCGTGGCAGCAGCAATCTTTGTTCGCGGAACGAAGCCACGGTGCAGCGCCACGATTCCAAACGTCAAGTTTCGGTAGGCGACGCGTTCAAACCCTGCCTCTCGCATCCAGGCAGCAAGCTTCTCTTGGGTTGGCCAGTCTTCGATTGACTCGTTGAGGTAGCGGTACGCCTCGGCCGCCTCACCGTTGATGAGCCCGGCTACCTTTGGCAACACGTGACGCCCATACAGGCTGTAGGGCATGCGCACCAGCTGTGAGGGAGGGGTCGAGAACTCAGCAATTACCACCCGACCGCCAGGCTTCACCACGCGAAGCATCTCAGCGAGTGCCTTGCGCGGCTCGTTCACATTTCGAAGACCGTAAGAAATGGTTGCGGCGTCGAAGCTATCGTCTTCGAAGGGCAGCGCGGTCGCATCGGCAAACACGAACTCAATGAGTTCGTTGCCAGCGTGACGCTTGCGCCCCTCGGCAAGCATGCCCTCAGAGAAGTCTGCGGCAACCACATGCGCACCGTGTTTGGCGATTGCTGCACTCGAAGTGCCAGTGCCTGCGGCAAGATCGAGCACTCGCATGCCCTTGCGGGGTTCGATTGCTTTGGTCGTGGCAATGCGCCACAGGCGGTCATTGCCGACAGTGAGCACGTCGTTGATCAGGTCATAGCGAGGCGATACCTCATCGAACATGGTCGAGACGTCGGTGGCCAGCTTGGTGGCCGTGTCGGGGCGGGTCACCACACCATGTTATCCGTTCAACCTGATACCAATCACTCCTCACCCGCGATCGATCGAGTTGGGCGCAAAGCTCGCGACCAGCGAACTCGGAGTAGATTGGCATGGTGTCTACCGAAGAGCTGCCTCGCCTGTTTGCGGTGACCCGACCCCATTCAGCTTCCGAGTTCTCTGACCTGCTGAGTTTCACCAGCCCCGAGCACCCCCTTGCTTGGCTTCGCGGCGACCGTGGCTGCGTGGGACTCGGTGAGGTGTTGCGTCTTGAATTTCAGGGCGAGGATCGCTTCTCAGACGCCGCCGGAGCGTGGCGAACTCTTTCTGCCAATGCCGTGATCGACGATCCCGTGCAGTTGCCCGGTTCAGGGTTGCTGGCTTTTGGTACCTTTTCGTTTGACGACCACAGCGCCGCCAACAGCCTGCTCGTTATTCCCCGCACAGTCGTCTCTGTGCACGATGGCCAGGCTTGGGTCACCGAGATCTCAACCGTGCAACCTGACGCACACACCGGTCTACCCGCTACTCAGGCCCCTGGGCACTGGCACGGTGTAGAACTCGTCACTGATCTTCCCGATGATGCTTATCACGCTGGGGTGCTGGGAGCAACCGCACTCATCGAACAGGGAACACTCGAAAAAGTTGTTATGGCTCGGCGCGTGCTGAGCTCGATGCTGGCGAGTGACGACGTACGCGTGCCGCTTGCGAGACTCGCAGAACGATACACCGACTGCTGGACATATGCCGTTGACGGCATGATCGGAGCCAGCCCAGAAACACTGGTGCGCCAGACCGACGGGTTGATCACCGCGCGAGTGCTCGCTGGCACCCGCGGCCGGCGCAGTGACCCCGAAGCAGACCTGCGTGAACGAGACGAGCTGCTGGGCAACGCCAAAGAGCAGCACGAGCACGCGTTCGCTGTGCAGAGCGTGATTTCTGCCCTCGCACCGCATGTGCAGCAGCTACAAACCAGTGCGCAGCCTTTTGCACTGCAATTGCCAAATGTGTGGCACCTCGCCACCGACCTTCAGGCAGCTCCGAGCGATGGCGGATCATCGCTCGAACTCACCGCAGCCTTGCACCCAACCGCAGCGGTTGCGGGCACCCCAACCCGCGACGCCATTGAGGCGATCGCCGAGCTAGAGCCCTTCGATCGAGAACGCTACGCGGGGGCAATCGGGTGGATCGACGCGCAGGGCGATGGCGAGTGGGTGATTGCTTTGCGCTGCGCTCAACTCGGCACACCAGTTGCTGGCGCACGCACCATCACCGCATATGCCGGTGGCGGCATAGTAGCGGGCAGCGACCCGCGACACGAGCTGCGCGAGACCGTCTCAAAGTTTCGCCCCATCGCTGAGGCGCTTGCCCCCTAATCGTGTCGAGGTGAGACACCACTGCCCATCTGGGGCTGCGCGCTGTATCGCCTTGCGCATATTCAGCGATTCAACGGTACTTCAATGAGCTGCGGCCCCGCGACCTGTTCGGTCAGTAGCCGCTCAAGCTCACCGCGAGTCGTTACCAGCCGATACTGCCAGCCGTAGGCCCGTGCCAGTGACTCGAGGTCAGCGCGCTGCGGCGTGTACATCACCCGGTCAAAGGCATCGCCCTCGGCTGTGTGAGCGGCCTCGAGCGTATCGAAAATTGTGCCACCGCCGTCGTTGCCAACAAACAGTTGTATGCGCGGGTGCGGCTCCCCGTCGGGCAGCAACAATGAGCTCGCGTCGTGTAGCAGCGCGAGGTCGCCGATGAGCACCCGCGTAGTGCCTGCCCCGAGTGAGGGTTGGTCTGAGACCTGGCTTGCCGCAGCCACTCCGAGTGCGGTCGCGATCGTGCCGTCAATGCCGGCGATGCCGCGGTTCGCTCGCACCTCGACCCTTCGGGGTGCGGCGAGACTATCGAGCACACGCACCAGGCGTGACGCGGCGAGCACCAGTCGATCGTGTGGCCAGCTCGCACGCCACACACTCTCGGCCAGCATCTCGCGCGACACGGCTTCTTTGCTTGCGGCCAGCTCGGCGCGCGCATAGTTGCTTCGTTCTTTGTACCCAGTAGCTTTCGCTGCGTCTAGATTGGGTTCGT
>JAPXTT010000030.1:0-9395 GCA_033812395.1 Leucobacter sp.
ATCGACCCGCCCTCGGCCAGAATCGCGGCCTGGCGCTGAATTTCGAAGCGAACCGCACGCTCGATCGAGCGCAGCGAATTCACGTTCTTCGTCTCGGTGCGGGTGCCGAGCACACTCATACCGGCGTTTTCGTTGCCGCGGGGGCGCAGCGACACGTTCGCGTCGCAACGCAGGTTGCCGCGCTCCATGCGCGCATCAGAAATGCCGAGAGCGACGACCATCTCGCGAATCGTCGCGACATAGCTCGCTGCGATCTCGGGGGTGTCTGCTTCGCCGCCGAAGATTGGGCGGGTAACAATCTCAACGAGCGGCACACCCGCGCGGTTGTAGTCGACGAGCGAGTACTCGGCGCCCTGGATGCGGCCGGTCGAACCGCCGACGTGATTCAGCTTGCCCGCGTCTTCTTCCATGTGCGCACGCTCGATCGGCACGTGCACGACGCGACCCGAGGCCAGCTCAATCTCGACTGACCCGTCGTGTGCGATCGGGTCGTCATATTGCGAGATTTGGTAGTTCTTCGCCATGTCGGGGTAGAAGTAGTTCTTGCGTGCAAAACCCGACACCTCTGCAATCTCGCAGCCGAGGGCGAGGCCCAGGCTGATTGAGTAGCGCACAGCCTGGTCGTTCACCACCGGCAGTGAGCCGGGTAGCCCCAGGCACACCGGCGTCAGGTTAGTGTTTGGCTCACTGCCGAACACGTTGGGCGCCGAGCTAAACATCTTGGTCTTGGTGTTCAGTTCAACGTGCACCTCAAGGCCGATGACGGGCTCAAAGAACTCGAGTGCCTGGTCGAATGGCATCAGCTTGGTCTTGGCCATTAGTTTGCCGCCTTTCGTGCCGCGCCGCCCACAAGCGATGGGGCCTGCGCCCAGAACGGAGTGCCGTCGCGTTCGGTGATGAGCTGCTCGATTGCTGCGCCCGCGCGGTAGAGGCGGGTGTCTTCAAATGCCGGCGCCAACAGCTGCAGACCGACCGGCAGGCCGTCTTCTGCAGCCGTGCCAATGGGCAGGCTGAGGCCGGGAATGCCCGCGAGGTTCGCCGGAATCGTGGTGGCGTCGTTCAAGTAGTCTTGCATCGGGTCACCGCCGTGTGCACCAAGCTGCCAAGCGGTCGTCGGTGCGGTCGGTGAGGCGATCACGTCGACCTGGGCGAACGCCGAAGCAAAGTCACGCTGAATCAACGTGCGCACCTTCTGCGCACTGCCGTAATAGGCGTCATAATAGCCCGCAGAAAGCGCATATGTGCCAAGAATGATGCGCCGCTTCACTTCTGCACCAAAACCGGCCTCACGGCTTGCACTCATTACGTTTTCGACCGTGCCAGCGCCCTCGGGGCTGACCCGCAGGCCGAAACGCACCGAGTCATACTTGGCGAGGTTGCTCGAGGCCTCTGCCGGCAAAATCAGGTAGTAGGCAGCGACCGCGTACTCGAAGTGCGGCGCATCGATCTCGACGACCTCGGCGCCCTGTGCGGTCAGCAGTGCGAGCGCTTCTTCGAAGCGCGCCTTCACGCCGGGCTGCACGCCCTCGAGCATGAGCTGCTTCACCACGCCAACGCGCAGACCCTTGAGCGAACCGCCTGCGAAACCCTCGCGGGCAGCTGCCGCCATCGACGGCCACTCATGCTTCAGCGAAGTCGAATCGTGCGGGTCGTGCCCTGCAATCACATCATGCAGCAACGCAGTGTCGAGCACCGTGCGAGCTACCGGGCCGATCTGGTCGAGTGACGATGCGAGTGCAATAGCCCCGTATCGGCTCACCCCACCATAGGTCGGCTTCGCGCCGACGGTGCCAGTGAGGGCCGCGGGCTGCCGAATCGAACCGCCGGTGTCGCTGCCGAGCGCCAGAGGCGCTTCGAATGCAGCGACCGCCGTTGCAGAGCCACCGCCTGAACCGCCAGGCACACGGTCGAGTGCCCATGGGTTCAAGGTCGGCCCGTAGGCCGAGTTTTCGGTCGACGAGCCCATGGCAAACTCGTCCATGTTCGTCTTGCCGATGTTCACGAGGCCCGCAGCGCGAGCTTTCGCAACAGCGGTCGCGTCGTAGGGCGAGCGGTAGCCCTCGAGAATCTTGGAGCCTGAGGTCGAGGGCATATCGGTCGTAACCAGCACGTCTTTGATCGCGAGGGGCACCCCGGCGAGCACGCCCAGCTGCTCCCCTGCCGCACGACGCTCATCAATCTCACGTGCGGCTGCGAGTGAGGCCTCAGCGTCAGTCGCGAGAAACGCGTGCAGCTCACCGTCAACTTCTGCGATGCGATCAAGCTGTGCCTGCGCGGCGTCTACCGCAGAAACTTCGCCTGAACTGAGCGCGACTGAGAGCTCGGCAGCAGTGAGTCTCGTCAGTTCGCCATTTGGATTCGCCATTACTGCTCCTCCCCCAAAATCGAAGACACGCGAAACATGCCATCGGCCGACTCGGGCGCGTTTGCCAGCGCCTGCTCGAGTGTCAACACGTCTGCGATCTCGTCTGGACGAGTGACGTTATTAATCGGAATCGGGTGGCTGGTCGCCGGCACGTCTGCACCCGCCACCTCGCTGACCTTTGCGATATTGTGCAGAATCGAGTCGAGCTCGTGGCTCATCGTCGTAACTTCTTCTGGCGTGAGGGCTATGCGAGCCAGATCGGCGAGATGCTCCACGGTCTGCGCCGTGATCTCGCCGTTCGCTCCACTGGTTTCAGACATGCTGCTCCATCGAGAGTGATCGGGTGAACCTACCTATTCTATCGGGGTGCTACCTCAGTTCTTTTGACGCTGTGCGGGGCTTATCGGCCATAAAGAGTGGATGCAATCTTCATATAACCGCATAATCACGCGGCAACACAAGGGCAGCTAATGTCGACAACGATGAGTTGTCACAATAGACACCCGCACCCTCCCAATGACTGCTACGCCATTCCAAACTGATACACCATCGACCCCTGGCAGAGCTCGATTGTGCAGGTGGCTAGCGATTGTGCAGGCGAAAAACCGTAATCCTTGCGCACGTTCGCTAACCACCTGCACAATCGAAGCCTGCGCCGTTCGGCGGTACGGGCCCAACGACGCCAGCCCAACGACACCGACCCAACGACGCCGACCCGCACAAACCCCTCGCACCGCCCAGTCCACCCACGGTGGTTCGGGCTCGCTACAGTTCAGGGGCAGCAAAAGTGCACTTCCGCACCGAATACCGCACTTTTGCCACACCTAAAGCACGCCCCCAGGCCAGGGTCTACTCAAAAGGTACTGACACGCCCGGCCGTATCCACACGTTTTGGCCGGTAACCCGATAAGCCGACGAACCAGACTCCGGCCCCGCGCTCTCCGACCCTAGGCTCTACGGCACCGGACTCGACGCTAGCGAAGGGCTCTGGCTACGCCAAGGATAGGCCGGCAGAGGGTGACACACCAGGCCGTATCCACTCTTTTTTGCCGATAGCCACTGTGCGGCGGCATTTGATTACGGTAAGAGGATCTCTGCACTCGCCGCACGGGCGTTCTGTGCGACCCGATGCCCCTCTGCTGTGCGAGTACCGTCTGTGTTCCAGAGGCCCGAGCAGCCGCGGCGATGACTTGAGAGCAGATGCACGTCTGCAACACCTAGCGCGGTCATGAGCGCGAACGCGGTGGTGGGGCCCACAAACCGAAAACCCTGCCGTTTCAAGGTTTTCGCCAACTCAATGGACTCGGGCGAAGTGGTCGGCACCTCTGCGTCACTACGCGGCTGCGGCGAGCGCTCTGGCATATGTGCCCAGATCAGGTTTGAGAGCGTCGCACCTGCGCTCTTGAGCTCGAGGCACGCTCGTGCATTCGCAAGCGTTGCAGTGATCTTCGCCCGGTTGCGAATGATGCGCTCGTCACTCAGCAAGCATTCAATATCTGACTCGTCGAAGGCGGCGACCCGATCGATATCAAAGCTCGCAAAGGCCTCACGAAACGCTTCTCGCTTGCGCAGTATGGTGAGCCAGGAAAGCCCCGACTGAAAAGCTTCGAGGCTGAGTCGTTCGAACACCCCGGACTCGTCAAAGACGGGCACGCCCCACTCGGTGTCGTAGTAGTCGGTGAGCAGAGGTGTGCCTGTGGCCCAGGTCGATCTCACCGGCTGCTCGACTTGCGGCGCACCGCTTGATGGCTGCTTATGCTGCGGCAGATCGCTTGGTGATTGCTCTGGCTGCGGCGAACCACCCTGCGCCTGCTCGGCATGTGGCTGCTCACGCAGTGGCTGCTCACGCTGTGGTTGCTCGCCCACTGCACACTCCTTCGATCACACACCCCGACAAGGCGTTTAAATTCGGTACTTGCGTCTGGGCCGCTTTGCCGAGGCGCTCGCAATCAGCCTACGAGCTTCGAAGCGAGCAGATTCGCAAATTCGAAAATCTGTGGATAACCCCACCAGGCAGCAAGCTGTGAGCGACAAGTGCGGGCGCTCGGGTCATGCATGTGCGCCGCAGTTCTCTGCAGAAAAACCCGCCGCACCCGAGACTTCCCGGGATTTCCCGCGACTTCCCGCGACTTCCCGCGACAGCAAAAACCTACGGAAAACACAAAAACCTACGGAAGAATGCGCCGAAATCTTCCATACTTTGAGACAATCTCCGTACTTTTTTAGTACGGCAGCGCGCGCAGGCACAGCAACACCCCGCAATCACCTCGAAAGCGCGTCGGGCCCCTCAGTCACGAGCACTGCGAACTGTTCGGCGTTCAGCACAGCGATGCCGAGCTCTTCTGCCTTGGCCAGCTTCGACCCCGCGCCGGGGCCAGCGGCCACATAGTCTGTCTTTTTCGAGACGCTAGATGCGGCCTTGCCGCCGGCAGCAATAATTGCCTCTTTAGCCCCGTCTCTAGTAAACCCGTCGAGTGTGCCGGTCGCCACCACCGTGAGGCCAGCGAGCACACCACCCTCAGCCGCGGCGGCCCCCGGCCCGGCGTGCCCGGGGGTTGCCCACTGCACACCTGCGGCAGCCCAGCGCTCGACAATCTCACGGTGCCACTCGACCTCGAACCACTCACTGAGCGATGCGGCAATCGTGGGCCCAACGCCCTCTACTGCAGCGAGCTCATCAAGGCTTGCTGCACGAATTGCCTCGAGCGAACCAAACCAGTCGGCGAGCGCTCGGGCCGCTACCGGCCCGACATGACGTATGTTGAGTGAGACGAGCAGCCGCCACAGCGGCTTCGTCTTTGCCTTCTCGAGCTCGGCAAGCAGTGTGTCAGCGTCTTTTGATGGCAAAATCAGCTCGTGATTTTTGCGCACCCCAGCGGCTCGGCGCGCAGCGGGAGTCTTGTCTTCCCAGCCAGGCGGGTACACTTTTTCGATTTTCTGAAACGGCTTGCGCATGCGCAGCTCACCGGTCTTCTCGTCACGCACCGGTTCGCCAGTCTCGCTGTCACGCACGACAACTTCGATAGGCACGAGCTGTTCAATCGTCAGATCGAACAGCCCCGCCTCGGTCTCGAGGGGCGGCTCAGCAGGCACAAGCGGCTGTGTCAGCGCCGCCGCTGTAATCTCACCCAGCACCTCGATGTCGAGACCCCCACGCGACCCGATGTGCTCAACGCGGCCACGCACCTGCGCAGAACAAGCACGCGCATTAGGGCAGCGCAGATCGATATCGCCTTCTTTCATTGCCCGCAGTTCAGCACCGCACTCCGGGCACTCGCGAGGCATCACCCACTCATACTGCGTACCGTCGCGACGCTCGAGCACCGCTCCGAGAATCTCGGGAATCACGTCGCCAGCCTTACGCAGCACAACAGTGTCGCCAATCATGACACCCTTGGCTTTCACCACCTGCTGGTTGTGCAGCGTCGCCTGGCTGACGGTTGACCCTGCAACCTTCACCGGTTGCATCACCGCGTACGGTGTCGCCCGCCCGGTGCGCCCCACACCCACGCGAATATCGAGCAGCGTCGTGTAGACCTCTTCTGGTGGGTACTTGTAGGCGATCGCCCACCGAGGCGCACGGCTCGTTTCGCCGAGTTCTTCGTGCAGCGTCAGCTCATCGATTTTCACCACAATGCCGTCGATCTCGTGTTCGAAACCGTGCCTGTTCTCACCGCTGCGCTCGACAAAATCGGTCACCTCATCGGCCCGTTCGAAGACGCGAGCGTGCGGCGAAACAGGAAGCCCCCATGCGCCGAGCAGGCGATACGCATCGCTCTGGTTCTCAAACTCGGGGTGCTGCCATGCGCCGATGCCATGCACATAAAGTTCGAGTCGACCAAGCCGGTCGCGCATCAGCTCAAGCTCAAACGGCGTCTTCTTGTCTGCTCGCTGGCGCAGACTGCCTGCCGCGGTGTTGCGAGCGTTGGCAAACTCCGGGTAGCGCACCACGATCTTCTCTGGGTTGACGCCCCGGGCTAGCTGCTCGGCCTCAGACTCAGCTTGCAGTTCGTGTTGCCTGCTGTTCAGCGCGTCGAAGTTCGCACTGCTCAGAAACACTTCGCCCCGCGCCTCAAAGAATTCGGGAATCTGCCCGCCACCCGGCGGTGCCGTGAGCACCCGAGGTATAGCCGAGATGAAGTCGACGTTCTCTGTGATGTCTTCACCGACATAACCATTGCCACGGGTGGTGGCAGTCTCGAGCACGCCATTACGATATGCCAGGTTGATTGCGAGCCCGTCAATCTTCAACTCGCTGAGCCACCGCACTTCTCGACCGGCGGCAGCGGCGGCCTTCTGCATCCACTCACGCAACTCTTCGAGACTGAACACGTTGTCGAGGCTGAGCATTCGTTCAGCGTGCTCGTGCTCAGGAAACCCCACCGAAACCACCGCAGCCCCCACCTCACGGGTCGGGCTGTCTTGCCCCTCGAGTTCGGGGTACACACGTTCTATCGCTTCAAGCGCGCGAAACGCAGTGTCGTATTCGGCATCTGAGACCAGGCTGACACCCTCTGAGTAATAGGCGGTGCGGTAGCGCTCGATTTCACCCGTCAAGTGTTCGGCCACGGCGCGCGCCGACTCAAAGTCTTTCGGTACTACGAAGTCGCTGAGCAGCGCACTGTTTGCCGACGCAGGTGCCGGTGCTTTCGCCTGGTTCTCGTTCACACCATTGATTCTAGGGTGACCCTCTGACGCTCGGCAGGGTCAAGCTCGCCCGCCGAAATCGCACGGTCTATCGTGAACTGCCCAAGCACTCGCGTGCCGATGTACAGCACGGCGCTCTGCCCGGGCGCCACACCAAACAACGGCTCTGCGTGCTGCAGATCTATATCTACGACGATCTCGTGGGTGGCCTCTGCACGGTGCTGTTCGGTGCGATCCTCGTCAAAAATTTCGCGCAGTGACGCGACCGCGGGTACCGGGTCGGCATGCGCACGAATCTGCACTTCACAGTCAAAAGGATCAGCAAGATCGAAACCGGGCTCGCCGGTGAGGCTGTACCTCCCACCCGCAATGCGCGAGATCGCGAGGTGCGCTTTCGGACCAACCACGACCTGGTTTGAGACCGGCCTGATCGACAGCACATAGCGCGGCTTGCCGTCATCGGCGGGGCGCCCGATCGCGAGGCCGCGGCGCTGGCCGACCGTGTAGCCGAGCGCACCGTCGTGCTCACCGAGTACCTCACCCGACTCATCGACGATTTCGCCCGGCACCCGATCGAGACGCTCGTCGAGCCAGCCACGGGTGTCACCATCTGGAATAAAGCAGATGTCGTGGCTGTCTGGCTTCTGTGCCACCTGAATGCCACGCTCGGCGGCTTCTGCTCGAATAAGGTCTTTCGACGGGGTGTCTCCGAGCGGAAAGTAGCAGTGCGCGAGCTGCTCGGCGGTGAGCACCCCCAACACGTATGACTGATCTTTCGCCCAAGCACTCGCCCGGTGCAGCTCGCGCCCGTTCGGGCCGTCGATCACGGTCGCATAGTGTCCGGTCGCAACCGCGTCAAAGCCAAGCGCAATCGCCTTGTCGAGCAGTGCCGCAAACTTGATCTTTTCGTTGCAGCGCAAGCACGGGTTTGGGGTGCGGCCGGCGGCGTACTCGGCAATGAAATCATCGACCACATCTTCTTTGAACCGCTCGCTGAAATCCCACACATAAAAGGGAATTTCAAGCAAACCGGCTACGCGACGCGCATCCATCGAATCTTCAATGGTGCAGCAGCCTCGCGACCCGGTTCGCAACGTGCCAGGCATGCGGCTCAGCGCGAGATGCACACCCACCACCTCGTGGCCAGCCTCGACAGCACGCGCAGCAGCGACCGCGCTGTCGACGCCCCCACTCATCGCAGCCAAAATCTTCATCAAATCAGTCTACGCGAATCCAGCGATTCTGGCACGGGCAACTGCACCGGGCAGTGCCTCGATGAGCGCGTCTATTTCTGCCTCGCTTGTGGTCGGCGAGAGCGTAAACCGAAGCGATCCGATGGCCTCGTGCTCAGGCACGCCCATGGCGAGCAGCACGTGCGAGACCTCGGCAACACCCGCCTGACAGGCAGACCCGACCGAGGCAGAGACGCCCGCCGCGTCGAGCAAAAAGACCAGCGAGTCGCCCTGGCAGCCCGGAAACGTGAAATGAGCGTTGCCCGCGAGCCGCCCATCGTTCGAGCCGGCCCCTGGCGCCGCACCTCGCATCACCGCGTCTGGTACTACACGCTGCACCCCGGCAATCAACCGGTCACGAAGCGCGCGCAGGCGATCGGCCCTCGTGTCAAACAGCTCGGCCGATGCGCCGTAGGCGTGATCCAACGCGGCAGCAAACGCAACCGCCCCCGCGACGTTCTGGGTGCCAGACCTAGCCCGCTGCTGGTTGCCACCGTGCACGAGAGAGTCGATCGTTACGTGCCTCGCGAGCAGCAACGCACCAACGCCTACCGGCCCACCAATCTTGTGGGCAGACACTGACAGTGCGTCGACACCGACCGCAGTGAAATCAATGCGTTGCTGCCCAAGAGCCGCTACCGCGTCAACGTGCGTTGCCACCCCGGCCGCTCGCGCAATGCCCGCGAGCTCACGCACAGGCAGCAACGAACCGACCTCGTTGTTGGCCCAGAGAAACGAGACCAGCGCGATGCGCTCGGCGCCAATCTCAGCGATCGCGGCGCTCAGGGTTTCGGGCTGCAACACCCCATCGCTATCGAGGGGCAAAAACCGAAGTTCTGCCCCCTGGGCATCGCGCAGCCACTCAGCCGCCTCGATCGTTGCGTGGTGCTCGCCATCGGCGATCAGCAGTACCGAAGGCTCACTGCTACCCCGCTCTCGCCGAATTCGCTCTGCCGCCCAAAAGAACCCCTTGAGAGCGAGGTTAATCGACTCTGTGCCCCCAGCGGTGAGCGTTACCAGCGCGGCATCAGCCCCAAGATGGGTTGCCACACGCTGCCTTGCTGCCTCAAGCTGCTCACTCGCGAATTGCCCGTGTGCATGCGTAGACGCGGGGTTGCCGAGCAGCGCGAGTGCCTCAGTGTACGCTGCAA
>JAPXTT010000031.1:0-9048 GCA_033812395.1 Leucobacter sp.
CACGCCCGGTGATCCTCGCCACCCAAACACAACCCTCATCTGGGTGCCGCGTAACGACCACGGCGAACTCAACGTCGCCTCGGCCCGCCGCCTCAATGCAGCCGACCTCTCACGTTACTAACGCGAGACCCTCATCGAGTGGATAGGGAGTCCGCGAATGGATAGGGAGTCCGCGAATGGATGCCAAAACCGCGGTAGATAAGGGGTCCGCTCGCTGACTTCCTATCCAATCGAGGGTGGGTATTGCGGGCGGGTATTGCGGTTGGGTAATGCGGGCGGGTATTGCGGCAGCGACAGCACAGCGACAGCGACAGCACAGCGACAGCGACAGCACAGCGACAGCGACAGCGACAGCGACGAGGATCGCGCCCACCCCCGCGCACCGCGACTAACCCCGCGTGTCGACCCCGACCCGCACCTCTCGCCGCCGCGCGGCCCGCACGAGTGCCGCATCTAGATCGCTGAGCGCAAAGCGCTCACCCACGAGCCCCTCGAACGGAAACCGCTGCCAAGCATTCTCAAGAAAGTCTACGGCACCGACGAGATCGACTGGCGCATAGTTATGCACCCCCAAGATGCTGAGCTGTCTGCGCACGACCCGTTCCGGGGCGAGAACCACAGGGTCGCTCGGAAACACACTGCCCACCAGCACTATGGCAGCTCCGACCCCAGCCGATTCGAGGCCTGTCGTAAGTGCACTCAGCGCACCCGAAGCCTCAATGACCACCTCGACCTCACCGTAACGTGGGTCGACCGCGGCCGGCGGCCCCATCACCGGGTCAATCACTGCATCAGCACCAAACTGCGTTGCAAGTGCGCGACGCCCGGGCTCTGGGTCTGAGAGCACCACGTGTGCCCCACGCTCGCTCGCCATCGCGGCAGCCGCAAGACCTATAAGCCCGCCGCCTGTAACCAGCACTGTCGCACCGCCAAACGACACAACTCGTTCTGCCGCAGCCAGAGCAGCCCACGCCGTCGCAATGCCGCAACTCGCAGGGGCGAGCACCTGCGCGGGCAATTCTTCTGACACGCGAAGGATCGCCGTGCCTGCGCGCAGGTGCACATGGGTGGCAAAGCCACCTGTGAGCTCCCACCCTTGACCAATACGCTCGTGCCCGTATTTGCGCAGTGTGCGGCACTTCTGCGGCAACCCCCGATGGCAGCGATCGCACGCGCCGCAGTGCACCGAGACAGACCAGACCACACGATCGCCGAGCTGCACGACTGTGCCGTCGATTGCGAGTGGAGCATCTACGCCGAGCGCGGTCACACGCCCGACCGTCTCGTGGCCGAGCACCAACGGGGTCGCCTCGGTGCGATGCCCAAGCACGGTGTGCACATCTGAACCGCACACTGTCGCGAACTCTGTTTCGACCAGCACCTCGCCGGGCGCAAGCATTACTTGTGGTACCGCGACTCTCTCGTGCTGTTGCCCATGACGCATGAATAGCATCGCTGTAGCTTCGGGAAGAGTCTGGGTTCTCTGCGGGGAGGCGGGAGCCTCAATGATTGTTGCTGCGGCTACGGTCGCGTGTTCGCGATCGACTTTACTGCTGTACCGTGCAGGCAGAAAACGCATGGTCAGCCAGCTTAAATGCGCCGCTGTTCGCGCAGGATGCAGCCGGTAGCTATTGCGAAGGTGACAAAGGTGCGAGGGCGCATAATGATCTTTCGAGGTGCGTGAATTTCAATCCACACTCACTTTTTCACCCTCAATAGCGCAAAAAGCCTCAATCGCTCAACTGTTCGACTTGTGTTCACCAATGGGCTACCCAGGTGTATGTGTGTTGGCAGGAAAGCCCATGCGAGCCCTACCGCACCCGGGCCCTACGCGAGCGGTTGCTTGCGGCTGCGAATGACCGCAAAAGCGGTAAGCGCGAGCCCGCCGAGTGCCCACACGACGAGAGCAAATGCTGCGCCTGCGGCACCACCCGAGCCCATTGCCACGGCCTGGAAGCCCTCGAACAGCGCGCCGATCGGGCTGCCGTCGCCGATTGTCTGCAAGAGCGGCGGAGTAGTCGCGATCACCCCGATCGCAAAAGAGACCACAAGCAACGCGAACGAAACGAACCGCCCGAAGCCCCCGAAGAGCGCCGAAAGCCCCTGATTGACGAGCGAGAACGCCACGCCTGCGAGCAACGCGAGGCCGAAGAAGCCGAGGCCCTGAGTGAAGTTGTACCCAAGCAACACCGGCAGAATCGCACCAACAATGCCGCCCTGCAGCGCCCCAATGCCAATAGCGGGCAGCGCGCTACGTAACGTAACATAGCCAATACCACGCGCCGCCTCGCGGGTACGGCGCCAGAGCGGTGCCAGCACGAGGAACGAAGCAAAGGCGCCCGCCCACAGGGCGATGCCCGCGAAGAGCGGCACACCCGAAGCGTTGAACAGCTCGTCGCTCGCGCCCTTCGCCTCAACGGGTCGGGTTGCAATCTCACCGAGACGCTCCCGCTCCCCCTGGGTGAAGGTGGGTATGCCGTTTGCGGCCTCTTGCAGGCCGTCTGCAAGCGAGGCAGTGCCATCTGCAGCTTGGTGTGCACCAGCAGCAAGTTGCTCGGCACCTGGCACGACCTGGGCTGCACCACCCGCAAATGAGTTCACCCCAGTAGCGAACTCGTTTGCGCCGGCCGCATATTGTTCAAGCCCGGTTGCAAGCTCTGCCTGCCCATTGGCCAGTTGTCGCGTACCGGCAGCGAGGCCTTCTCCGGCCTGTTTCAACTGCACCAGCCCAGATTCTTGACTGCCAGACGAGGCTGCAGTGAACTCATCGATCATCGCCTGCAACGTCGCTAAGGTCTGTTCTTGTGTCATCGAGGCATCACTCGGCCATAATTCTGGCGGCAGCGCAGCGATGAGGTCATGCAGCTGTTGCAGCGGCGCAATAGCCCCGGCAGAGTTGTCGATCACTCCCCCGACGACCATGTTCACCATCCCGGTGTACTGTGCCACGCCGTCGGCAAGGCCAGCGCCACCATCTGCCAGACCGCGCGCACCCGAGGCAAGCCCATATGCACCCGTCGAAAGTTCACCGGCACCACCCGCAAGAGCGTTCGCGCCACTCGAAAGTTCGCCAAGGCCACTCGCCAGTTGATCGGCACCGCTTGCGAGCGCCTGACCGCCGTTTGCTAGCTGCACGGCACCATCGGCTGCCTGCCCGACACCCTTCGCAATCTCGGTCATACCCACAAAGATGCCGCCGACATACTGCGACCCGAGCTGCTCATTGAGCACGCTCGTCGCGGTGCTGGTCACGATGCCCGAGAGCGCTGCGTCAAGCAGCCGCCCCCGCTCGCTTGTCTGAATATCTATCGTTGCGGTCTTTGCTTTTGACACTTCGCCCGCTGCGGCCGCAGAAAAAGAGGTCGCCGCTCCCGAAAAGCTCTTCGGAATAGTGACGACTGTCGCATAGCGCCCATCCCGTAGGCCAGCAGCGGCGTCATCTTCGTCAGTGAGTTGCCAAGTGAAGTTCGTCTCGGCGTCTCCGTCAATCAGCTCTGCCGCGAGCACACGGCCGAGTGGCACCAACTGCCCGTCAACCTCTACAGGTTCGTCCAGGTTCACGACGGCCGCGGTAACTGTCTCGAGGCGCTCGGTGGGGTTCCAGAGCCCCCACAACAGCACCCCCGCTGCGGTCAGCGGCACAAGTACCAGCCCCACAATTGTTCGCCAGTTCACCGCACGGTTGCCCCGTAGCCGGGCCATTTGTGCGCTCATCGTGCGCCCTCCTCTGTGAGAACTGAGGTGTCTACGTGCGCAGGTGCTGACACCGCGAGTGGCACCTTGCCAGGCTGTGTCTCGAACGGGTTCACGAGCACGCTGCTCTCTGGAATGACTGCCGCGGCGAGTGCCCTAGAAGCGAGCAGCACGACCGTGAGATTCTGTGTTGTGTGCTGCTCAGCGCGACCCACGCGATCAGTCAGTGTACGCCGTGCAAGCTCGAGCGACTCACGGCTACGCATGTCATCGCTGGCCCCACGTAGGTCGAGCACAACCAGTTCAGGGCCATCAGCCAGAGCCTCGTCGAGATTCGTGGGCACTGCCCAAGCCGAACGGCCTCTCAGAGATGCCGCGCGCTCGGGCAGCAGTAGACCCGCCACCTTCAGCGTGCCGGCCTTCATCGCGCCGCGACCAGAGAGCACTGTGGCGAGCGCCGCCGAGCGGGCGTCGGCCGGGTCAAGCAAGAGCACCTCACCGGCGCCCACCCGCAACTCGGGCACCCTGCCCACCTGCGGCAGCGTGAGATCTGCGCTGGCGATCCTCGCATCTGGCATATCTGCCGGCCACGAGGCGTGCGCGAGTTCACGCGCCAAGCCCTCACCCTCGACGTCGAAAACAGGCAGCAACTTGTCGAGCCAACGCGGCATGCGCCACGCGCGGTCGCCGAGCAGTTGCAGCACCGCAGGCACGAGGGTCATGCGCACGATGAACGCGTCGACGAAGACGCCGACTGCGAGGCCGAGTGCAATGACCTTGATCGACGGGTCGCCCTCGGGCACGAAGGCCGCGAACACGGCGAACATGATGATCGCCGCGGCGGTCACCACACGACCCGAGCCAACAAAGCCTCGCTTGATCGCCGAGCTGCTATCTGAGCCGTGCACGACCTCTTCGCGAATGCGCGACACGAGAAAGACCTCGTAGTCCATTGCGAGGCCGAAAAGCACGCCCATCAGTATGATTGGCATGAAGCTCAGTACGGGGCCCGCGTGGTGCACGTTGAACGCGTCGGCGAGCCACCCCCACTGAAACACCGCGACGACCGCGCCGAACGCGGCGCCGACCGAGAGCACGTAGCCGAGGGTCGCCTTGACCGGCACCCAGACCGAGCGAAATACCATGGCAAGCAGGATCAGCGAGAGGCCGACCACCAGCACGCCAAAGGGCACAAGCGCTTCGAGCAGCAGCTGCGAGACGTCGATGCCGACAGCGGTGAAGCCGGTGACTGCGAGGCTGACGCCGTAGTTGTCGAGCCACTCGTCGTGGTGTGCGCGCAGCTCGTTCACCAGCGCGGCGGTGCTCTCTGACTGGGGGCCCTCTTCTGGTACCACCTGAATGATGCCGGTGTCGGCCCCCCGGTTCGGAGTTGCGAGCGGCACATCGGCCACCCCAGGAATCTGGCGAATCTCGTCTGCCAGGTCATTCATCAGCCCGAGCGGGTCGGTGCTTGAGATGATCGAACCAGTAAGCAGCAACGGCCCATTTGCGCCCTCGCCAAAGTGCTCTCCGGTGAGCTCATAGGTCACACGCGCCGGGTTGTCTGCCTCAAGCGTCTCGGCGCCGGGCAGTGCGAGGCGAAGATCGAACGCCGGAATCGTAACAACCCCCAGCGCGACGAGCACGGTCACCACGGTAATGAGAGGCTTGGCGGTGACCGCCTTGACCCAGCCGCCAAAGAAGCGGTCTGCCTTCGAGGTCTTCGAGGTCTTCGCGGTTGCTGTGTGGTGGTCGCCCGTCTCGACAGGCTCGACGTGCGATGGCTCGCCGGCCACCGAGCTTGTCGAGGTGACCGACTCATCGTCCTGCTGCAGCAATCGGCGTTGCTTTCTCGACAAAATCTTCATGCCAGCCATTGCGAGCACCGCCGGCGTCAGCGTCACAGCGATGAGCACTGCGACCGCTACGCCAGCGGCTGCAGCAACACCAAGCGAGGTCAAAAAGGGAATTCCCGCAACAGAGAGGCCGAGCAACGCAATGATCACGGTGAGCCCGGCAAACACAACGGCAGAGCCACTCGTTGCCGTCGCCCGCGCGATGCTCTCGCGCATTTCAACCCCTGCCCGCAGTTGCTCTTGGTGGCGGCTCACGATGAAGAGCGTGTAGTCGATGCCGACGGCGAGGCCGAGCATGAGGGCAAGCATGGGCGTTGTCGAGGTCATGTCGATGAACGCGGTGGTGAAGTAGATGCCCGCAACCGAGACACCAACACCAATCATTGCGATAAGCAGCGGCATACCCGCCGCCGCGAGAGACCCGAGGGTCAGCAGCAGCACGAGGAATGCGATGATGACACCCACCGACTCTGCAGCCGAGAAGCCGGGAATTGCAGTCGAGAACGCGTCGCCACCGTACGAGACCTGCGTGCCTTCTGGTAGTGCCTCGGTCAGCTGCTTCACTGCGTCTTGCACCCCGGCAGTGGTCGAGGCTGGCACGTCACCGGTCGACACCTGCATCTGGATGGTGAGCAGTGCAGCACGCTCATCTTCGCTGATCTCGCTCGCCGCAACCTCTGAGAACGGCGTCGAGACTCCGGTCACGGTATCAAGCTTCTCGAGCTCTACTGCTGCTGCAGAGATCTCGCTTTTGAAGGGCTCCTCTGCCACGTGATCGCCCTCGGGAGCTACCACGATGATGCGCCCGCTCGTACCACTCACCTCGGGAAAGGTGCGGCCAAGCGTATCGATAGCTGCCTGCGATTCGGTGCCTGGAATCGTGATGGGCGCGTTGGCACCCTGCGACAAGAACACCGCACCGGCACCAAGCAGGGCGAGGATCGCCAGCCAGATACCGAGCACAAGCACCTTGGCGCGGGTCGCTCGGAGCCCGAGAGCGTAGAGCATCGACGACATGCGAAGCCTTTCAAGTCTCGATACATTAATGTATCCAGTTCAATACAGTAATGTATCGACCATGTCCGTGGCTGATGAACAACTGAACGTTGGTGAGGCCAACAGCCATGCGTTTGTGGCGAGCGCAAGACGACAGGCCACCCGCGACCGCCTGCTCGAGGCAGCGGCTGAGTCGTTTAGAGAGTTAGGGCTGCAGGGCGCCTCAGTTGAGGCAATCTGCAGCCGGGCGGGCTTCACTCGCGGCGCTTTTTACTCAAATTTTGAAAGTAAAGAGCAGCTTTTTCTCACACTGCTCACCCGAGAGTTTGAACGGCGTACGAACAACCTGCGCGAGCAGGCAGCAGCGCTCGAGCCTGAGTTGCGAGCACGCGCTGCGGCCCTCGAGCCAGCCGAAGTCGCCCGTTTTATTGTCGAGTTCTTCATGCCAGAAAACGATGCAACCACCTGGACGGTGCTTGAAACTGAGTTTCTGTTGCTCGCCATGCGCGACCACGCAATTGCGAGCGGGTATCAAGTCTTCATGCAGCACTTCTACGCTGAGATTACTGAGGCCATTACGCACATCATCGGCGTAGCAAACCGGCGGTTTGTGCTGCCCGCCGAGCACGCCACCTTCGTACTCAGTGGTGTCTACGAACGCGAAATCAGGGCCGCAGCGCTCTCGGGCAATCCCACGATCAGCAGCTACGAGGGGCTCGGCCATCAGCTCGCCGAACTGCTGTTCGCCATTACCGAGCCGCTGCCGGGCGAGGGCTGATCCTCGCCAACACATCGAATGCAGCGCCCACGACTCTCGCCGCGTGCCCGGACACGAGAAACGCCCTAGAGTAGGGGTGTGCTGCTTTCAGACCGAGATATCAAGGCCGAACTCGAATCAGGGCGTATCGGCCTGCACCCGAGCGACCCCGAGATGGTGCAGCCGTCGAGCGTCGACGTGCGACTCGATCGCTACTTTCGCCTCTTCGACAATCACAAGTATGCGGTGATCGACCCGGCTCAGGAGCAGCCAGAATTGACCCGGCTGATCGAGGCAGACCCCGCTGAGGGCTTCATTCTGCACCCAGGCGAGTTTGTGTTGGGCTCGACCTACGAGAAGGTTTCGCTGCCCGACGACATCGCTGCACGCCTTGAGGGCAAAAGTTCGCTCGGCAGGCTCGGGCTGCTCACCCATTCGACGGCCGGCTTTATCGATCCTGGCTTCGAGGGGCACGTCACGCTCGAGCTCTCGAATGTCGCCACCCTGCCCATTCGCCTGTGGCCGGGTATGAAGATCGGTCAGCTCTGCTTCTTCAAGCTTTCTTCTCCAGCCGAACGCCCGTATGGGGCGGGCGCGACCTACTCGCGCTACCTCGGCCAGCGCGGCCCCACTGCATCGCGCTCGTTTCAGAACTTTCACCGTGCCGACGTAACGGTGTCCGACGAGGGCGCGCTGGGCGGCTGACCCGCACGCGCCTCGCGCCCACCGTACATCTCCGAATCGCCTATGCCC
This sequence comes from Leucobacter sp., assembly GCA_033812395.1. GTDB lineage: Bacteria > Actinomycetota > Actinomycetes > Actinomycetales > Microbacteriaceae > Leucobacter. The sequence goes on from JAPXTT010000031.1 coordinate 8,056, forward strand.
AAGAGCCCGCCACCGCACGCGATACCGATCGATCCGATCTGCCTCGCCGCGCTGCGCTGCTTCACAGTGAGCGGGTTTCACGGCACCTCGATTCGCCAGATCGCGGCCGAGGCCGGGCTGTCGGTTCCCGGCATCTACCATCACTACCCGTCGAAGAGCGCAATTCTCGTGGCGCTGTGCGAGGCGGCGATGGACGAGCTGCTCAACGCCTCGCGTGCGGCGATCGCTGGCGGCAACAGCACACTTGAACGGTTCGAACGCCTCGTCGCCTGCCTCGTGCGATTTCACGCCGAGTACGGCGAGATCGCGTTCGTGACCTACAGCGAGATTCGTAGCCTGCCCGACGACGCCCGCGAACGGCACCTGCAGGCGCGGCGCGATGAGCAAGCCCTCGTGACCGAGCTCGTCGAGCAGGGCGTTGCCGAGGGGCTCTTCGCCGCGCCTTCGCCACGCGAGGCGGCCAGAGCGGTCAGCACGCTCTGCCTCGGCGTCTCGCAGTGGTACCGCTCAGGCGGGTCGATGTCGGTGCCCGAGCTCGTCGATGTCTATCTTGAGGTCTGCAAAGACGCCGTGCGATTCGTGCGGTAGTTCAGGCAGCTGGCCTGTTTGCAGTGGGCCTACGCTTCGCGCGCGTAGTCGCGCGCGACCTCGAGCAGCCGCGGAATCTCGTGTTCGAGCACGGGCGCAAACTCGTCACCTGGCCGCTCGCCCCGAACCCAGCGCGTGTAGATCGCCTCGAGAAACACCGAGCTCTTCCAGAGCGCGAGCGCCTGGTACCAGGGCAGCTGCGACACGTCGAGCCCCGAGCGCGCGGCATAGCGTTCGGCGATCTCGGCACGCGTGAGGTACCCGGGTTCGCGGGTGACATCGCTGATCTCCATTACCGAGCCCGGGGATCCGACATCGCAGTAGGTTGCGGTGAGATAGCCGAGATCGGCAAGAGGATCGCCGAGCGCCGCCATCTCCCAGTCGAGCACAGCGGCCACGCTTGCC
>JAPXTT010000032.1:0-8994 GCA_033812395.1 Leucobacter sp.
ACCGCGCTTCGACGTTGGCGTTACTCAGCCTTGCAATAGTTGTCTACGCGATCGACCAGCTCACCAAGAACTGGGTTGTTGCAAATTTGCCTGAGGGGCGCACAGTGCCCGTGCTCGGTGACTTCTTACAGTGGCACTTCGTTCGCAACCCGGGGGCTGCATTCTCGTTTGCGAGTGGTGCGACCTGGGTGTTTACCTTGCTCGCCGCAGCCGTAGTAGGGGTGATTGTATGGCAGGTGCGCAGACTCGGCTCTCGAACATGGGCCATTTTCTTCGCGCTGCTGTTGGGTGGGGTGCTCGGAAATCTCACTGACCGTCTGACTCGCGATCCCGGTTTTCCCGTAGGCCATGTGATTGACTTCATCTCGACCCCGTGGATGTTTCCCTGGCCGTTGAGCCCTGCGATTTACAACGTCGCAGACATCGGTATTGTTTCGGCAATGTGCCTGTTTGTGTTGATCACCATTCTTGGTTTGCCGATAGACGGTTCACCGCGAGCCGCAAAGGGTGAGGCTTCGGGCACTGAGCCTGTCGAAGCGCCTGAGGTAGAAGACGGCAAGCTCTAATGGAGCACCGATCACTTCCGGTTCCTGACGGGCTCGTGGGCAAGCGTGTAGACGCGGCGCTCGCTTCATTGCTTGGCTTTTCACGCAGCTTCGCCGCCGAGGTCATTCTGGGCGGTGGGGTGTCGCTCGACGGACAGGTGCTCGGCAAGTCTGATCGGCTTCACGCCGATGGTTGGCTCGAGGTGAGCTGGACCCCGAAGACTGGCCCACAGGTAGTGCCTATCGATCTGCCAGAACTGGGCATTGTCTACGACGACGACGACTTCGTGGTCATCGATAAGCCAGCTGGCGTCGCGGCACACCCGTCGCTCGGCTGGGAGGGGCCGACAGTGCTTGGCGCACTCGCAGGCGCTGGCTACCGCATCGCGACCTCTGGCCCGCCAGAGCGCCAGGGCATTGTGCACCGCTTAGACGTTGGCACGAGCGGGCTTATGGCTGTCGCGAAGAGCGAGATGGCATATAGCGCGCTGAAGTGGGCGTTCAAGCGCCGCGAGGTCAGCAAGATTTATCACACTGTGGTGCAGGGGCACCCGGACCCGCTTGCAGGCACAATCGACGGGCCGATCGGGCGTCACCCGGGCAGCGAGTGGAAATTTGCGGTCACCCGCGACGGCAAACACTCAATCACGCACTACCGAACGCTCGAGGCTTTCCCGTATGCCTCGCTGCTTGAGGTTGAGCTCGAAACTGGCCGCACGCACCAGATTCGCGTGCATATGTCGGCGCAGCGCCACCCGTGCGTCGGCGACTCGATGTATGGCGCTGATCCCACACTGAGTGAAAGACTCGGCCTCGATCGACAGTGGCTGCATGCGATGCGTCTTGGTTTTGCGCACCCCCGCACGGGTGCACCCGTCGAGTTCGAATCGACGTATGCTGTAGACCTCGAGCACGCGCTCGACGTATTGCGCGGCTAGCGGTTGCGAACAACCCCCGAGGCTGTTCTCGGCGCGGCGACGCTTCTGGGCGCGGTACCCTTGAGGGGTTGGTTTGACCGTGGTGAGAGGTGCATGAGTGTCAGAAAAAGACGGCTTTGTTCATCTGCACGTTCACAGTGAGTATTCAATGCTCGATGGGGCCGCGCGCGTCAGCCAACTGATGGACGCGGTGCGCGATCAAGGTATGCCCGCCATCGCGGTGACCGACCACGGAAACACCTTCGGTGCTTTCGATTTCTGGAAACAAGCGAAAGATCGTGGCATCAACCCGATCATCGGCATCGAGGCTTATCTCACACCCGGTACCTTTCGAGGTGACCGTTCACGCGTACGCTGGGGTGACGGTGGCGGCGACGATGTTTCGGGTGGTGGCGCATACACGCATATGACCATGCTCTCTGAGACAACAGAGGGTATGCACAACCTCTTTCGGCTTTCGTCGCGTTCGAGCATCGAGGGGCAATATTTCAAACCGCGTGCCGACCGTGAGCTGTTGCACCAGTACTCGAAAGGGCTCATTGCCACGACGGGCTGTCCCTCGGGCGAGATTCACACTCGCCTGCGCCTCGGCCAGTACAAAGAGGCCCGCGAGGCGGCAGCCGAGTTTCAGAGCATTTTTGGCAATGAGAATTTCTACTGCGAGATTATGGATCACGGTCTCGAAATCGAGCGACGAGTGCAGAAAGATTTGCTCGAAATTGCGCGAGACCTGAGTATTCCACTGCTCGCCACAAATGACCTGCACTATACGCATCAGCACGACGCAAAATCGCATGAGGCACTGCTCTGTGTGCAATCTGGGTCGCGCCTCGACGACCCGAACCGCTTCAAGTTCGACGGCGATGGCTACTATTTGAAAACCGCTGCCGAGATGCGCCACCTGTTTCGTGAGCTGCCAGAGGCTTGTGACAACACGCTGCTGATCGCCGAGCGTTGCGACGTCAGCTTCAATACCTCGGCGAACTACATGCCTCGCTATCCGGTGCCAGAGGGTGAGAGCGAAGACAGCTGGTTCGTGAAAGAGGTCGAAGAGGGCCTGCACTACCGCTACCCTCAGGGCATTCCAGACGCGGTTCGCAAGCAAGCCGAGTACGAAATCGGCGTCATCGTGCAGATGGGCTTTCCTGGTTACTTTCTTGTGGTCGCCGACTTTATCAACTGGTCGAAGAACAACGGAATTCGAGTTGGCCCAGGGCGAGGATCGGGCGCGGGCTCGATGGTGGCCTACGCGATGCGCATCACTGACCTCGACCCGCTGCAGCACGGACTGATCTTCGAGCGTTTCTTGAACCCCGATCGTGTCTCGATGCCCGACTTCGACGTCGATTTCGATGATCGCCGTCGCGGTGAGGTCATCAAGTATGTGACTGAGAAGTACGGCGACGAGCGCGTGGCACAGATCGTGACCTACGGCACCATTAAGTCGAAGCAGGCACTGAAAGACGCTTCTCGAGTGCTCGGGTTTCCGTTCGGCATGGGTGAGAAGCTCACAAAGGCGATGCCGCCGGCCGTCATGGCCAAAGATATTCCGCTCTCAGGTATCACTGACCCAGACCACCCGCGCTATAAAGAGGCCGCAGAGTTTCGCGCGGTGCTGCAGGAAGACCCTGATGCGAAGACGGTGTACGAAACTGCGCTCGGGCTTGAGGGCCTGAAACGTCAGTGGGGTGTGCACGCGGCCGGCGTGATCATGTCGAGTGACCCACTCATTGACATCATTCCGATTATGAAGCGCGAACAAGACGGGCAGATCGTCACGCAGTTCGACTACCCTACATGCGAGGGTCTGGGGCTCATCAAGATGGACTTCTTGGGGCTTCGTAATCTCACCATCATCTCTGATGCGCTTGAGAACATCAGGCAGAACAAGGGCGAAGAGCTTGATCTCGAGCACCTTGCGCTTGACGACGTCGGCTCGTACGAGCTGCTCGCTCGCGGCGACACGCTCGGTGTCTTTCAGCTCGACGGTGGCCCCATGCGCGGCCTGCTGCGCCTCATGAAGCCCGACAACTTCGAAGACATCTCGGCAGTGCTCGCGCTGTACCGTCCGGGCCCGATGGGTGCCGACTCCCACACGAACTACGCGCTGCGCAAGAATGGTCTGCAGCCGATCACCCCGATTCACCCACAGCTCGAAGAGCCGCTGCGCGAGATCCTTGACACCACCTATGGCCTCATCATCTACCAGGAGCAGGTGATGTCGATCGCGCAGAAGGTGGCTGGCTTCTCGCTTGGTCAGGCAGATATTCTGCGTCGCGCCATGGGTAAGAAGAAGAAGGAAGAGCTCGACAAACAGTACGAGGGCTTCGCGGGCGGTATGAAAGAGCGCGGGTTCTCGGAGGCTGCGATCAAGTCGCTCTGGGACATTCTGCTGCCGTTCTCGGATTATGCGTTCAACAAGGCTCACTCGGCCGCGTACGGCCTCGTGAGCTACTGGACCGCATACCTGAAGGCTCACTACCCGGCCGAATACATGGCGGCGCTGCTCACGAGCGTTGGAGACTCGAAAGACAAGCTCGCGGTGTACCTCAACGAGTGCCGCCGCATGGGCATCAAGGTGTTGCCGCCCGCTGTCAATGACTCGTTCGCTGACTTCTCAGCAGTTGGTAATGATATTCGCTTTGGTCTGGGAGCAGTGCGTAATGTTGGCGCACATGTGGTTGCAGGCATTCGAGACGCCCGCGAGAGTAAGGGTTCGTTCGAGAGTTTTAGCGACTTCTTGAAAAAGGTGCCCCTTGCCGTGCTCAATAAGCGCACAATCGAATCGCTCATCAAAGCTGGTGCCTTTGACGGTCTTGGTGGCACGCGCCGAGCACTGGTTGAAATTCATGAAGACTCGGTTGAAAGTGCGGTGAAAGAGAAACGGGCCGAAGAAAACGGAGACGTCGGCTTTGACTTTGACAGCCTCTTTGCAGAGGCTGCTGAAGACGCGGGGGCGAGCGCCGAGAGCGTGTCGATGGTGCCAGACCGGCCAGAGTGGACGAAGAAAGACAAGCTCGCGTTCGAGCGCGAAATGCTTGGGCTGTATGTCTCAGACCACCCATTGCGTGGGCTCGAGAACGCGCTCGCCAAGGAGTCATCTACCTCGGTCGAGCAACTGACAAACCCTGAGTCAAAAGTCGATGGCGAAACGGTGGTGGTCGCAGGGCTTCTGACCGGAGTGCAACACCGCACAGCTAAGTCGGGCAACCTCTACGGGCAGGTCACCGTTGAAGATTTTACGGGTGAGATCTCGGCCCTCTTCATGGGCAAGTCGTACCAGGAGTTCGGCTCGCTTTTGCAAGCAGACACCATCGTCGCATTGCGGGGCAAGATTAATGTTCGTGATGACGGTGTCTCGATGCATGCGTACGGGGTGAAGCCCATCGATACCGGAGTGCAAGACGAAGTCACCACTTTGCCACTCACGATCTCTGAGAGCCGTGCGACTGAAGACCTCATGGAAGAGCTGAAACGCGTATTTCTACGTCACCCTGGTGCGAGCGAGGTGCGGCTGAACCTGCTGACAGCGACCGGAGTGCGAGTGTTTGAGCTGCCTATCACCGTACGAGTGAACGCCGATCTATACGGTGAGTTGAAAGGGTTGCTCGGCCCACGTTGCTTGGTAGAAGTAGACTAGGGGCATGCGAGAAACTCAGCAGCGGATCATCGCGGCGCTAGACGCCGTTCCTGAGATCGACGCACAGACAGAGATCGAGCGCCGAGTTCGATTTCTTGCCGAATACGCGCAAGGTATACCCGGGGTGCGCGGTTTCGTGCTCGGCATATCTGGCGGCCAAGACTCTTCGCTTTGTGGTCGGCTGGCGCAACTTGCCGCTGAGAGGTTGCGCTCAGAGGGCCACGAAGCGGAGTTCATCGCAGTACGCCTGCCATATTCGGTGCAGCGCGACGAAGACGATGCTCAGCTCGCACTCGATTTCATTCGTGCCGACCGTGAGTTGACGGTGAACATTGCTGCTGCGGTCGATGGGATGGTCATTGAAGTTGAGCGCGGTACTGCCGAATCTGTCACAGACTTCAACAAGGGCAACGTGAAAGCGCGAATGCGTATGGTCGCTCAATACGCAATCGCAGGGGATCGCTCGATGCTTGTGATCGGCACAGATCACGCGGCCGAAGCGGTCACCGGGTTCTTCACCAAGTTTGGAGATGGTGCGGCAGACGTGATGCCGCTGGCAGGGCTCACCAAACGCCAGGGTGCCCAGATGCTGCAACACCTGGGCGCACCTGACAGGCTCTGGCAAAAGGTGCCGACCGCCGACCTGCTTGACGGTGAGCCTGGTCAGAGTGATGAAGACAGTCTAGGCGTTAGCTACACCCAGATCGACGACTATCTTTCGGGCAAAGAGGTCGATGAGGCCGCGGCCGAGAACCTCGAGCGGCGCTACCTGGCATCTGAACACAAACGACACCTGCCCGTCACCCCGGCAGACACTTGGTATTCCGGCTCGGGTTCACACAATAAACGTTTCGCTGAAGCAGAGGAGCCCACCGCATGACCACCACCTTCGTGCTTGCCGGCGGCTGCTACTGGTGCCTCGATGCAGCCTACCGTGCGCTGCGCGGCATCGTAGATGTGCACTCGTGTTTCACCGGCGGTCATACCCCCCATCCCAGCTACGAGCAGGTGTGCACCGGCACAACCGGTCACGCAGAGGCCGTGCAAGTGACGTTCGATGACTCCTTGCTGCCTGCAGAGGTTGTGCTTGACGCGTTCTTCACCATGCACGACCCCACTCAGCTCAATCGTCAGGGCAACGACGTCGGCACACAGTACCGGTCAGCAATGTTTTTCGCTAACGAGGCACAGCGTGAGCAGTTTGAGACCGCCCGCGCCCGCGCGGGGGAGTACTGGCCGGATGAGATCGTCACGGTGATCGAACCACTGGGCGAAGTGTTTTCTGCCCCAGAGGAACATCAGGACTTCTTCGCGAAGAATCCCACGCAGGGATATTGCATGGCTGTCGCTGTGCCTAAGGTCAACAAAGTGCGAGCAAGCTTCTCACAATATCTCGCCTAATACAGTGCGCTAAGCAGCGGCGTTCCATCGAATTGACTCTTCGGGGGAGGCCTCAACTGACGCGCCCTCAGCAGCAGCACCAAACACGCTCTGCTCAACGGGTGAGGGTTCGCTGCCGGCCTCACGAGTAGCTTCGGCCTCGGCTTTTTGCCCGACTCGCTTGTCGAACTTTGAGATGCCCCAGCGAACGTCGTGACCGAGAGCCTCGGCCTCGATTTCGATCGAGACTCCCTTGCGGTCGTCTTTCTCCCAGTTGCGCATTCTGAGTCGGCCGGTCACCATCACCCTGTCTCCCTTGTGAAACGATTCGTGCGCATGGCTAGCAAGGCGTCTGAAGGCGACCACCCCAAACCAGTTGGTGCCCCCGTCGACCCACTCCTGCTTCTCTTTGTCGTATCTGCGTTCGTCGCTTGCGAGCCGAAACGAACAAAGTTGCGTACCCGAGGCCGGATTGATGAGCTTGGGGTCGGTTGCGATCGTGCCGACAACGTGAATAGTGGTGGTCATGAGTGGTCCTGTTCTTCGTTGAATCTTGGGGCGTCATGCCCCTCCTGTTCTAATCATGCGTGAGCTTGAGGTGCGCTTCTGACCAAACCGCAAAATCTGTGTATAAGTCACTTTTTGGGTCACCTGTGAGCGACAAGTGAGCCAGTCGAGACGGATGCCTCGATCCCACGCTAAGGCCCGATGCCCAGTCTTCGCCCGATACACTGGCTGGCATGTCTCGATCGCGAACGCTACCGCAGCTCACCGCTCTGCTCGTTGCCGCGACCATCGGGCTCACCGGTTGCGTGAGCGCACCCGAACCGATTGAGCGGCCCACAAAAGACGAAAACTTTCAAAAGCCAGAGACCGCACCCAAGTTCTTTCCTGACGGCACCGCAGCAGAGAATCTTGCATATTTTCATGAGTCACTGCGCCAATTCGGTCTGGGAGCAGAGCCGGTACAGGGAGAGCCTGTGGTCAACACCCTGGCTGCCGCGGGCTTCGACAAAAAAAAGATGCAGGTGAGTTTTGACGAGAGCAAGACCAATCTTGTCGCAGACAATATTTTTGTTTCGGTGGTGTTTGGGCAAGACTGCCTGATCGGGCAGATCGTTGTTGCAGACCGCAGCTTTTTCGCCGAAACGGCGCCAGCAGTCGGGCCAGACAAGAACCTTTGCCTGATCGGAGCCACTCGGCCAATCGACTGGTAGTACTCAGCTCGGCTAAGATAGAGCCGATATGGCTGAATACATTTACCAGATGGTTCGCGCCCGCAAAGCGGTCGGCGAAAAGCTCATCCTCGACGACGTCACTATGGCGTTTTTGCCCGGGGCCAAGATCGGCATGGTCGGCCCTAACGGTGCCGGTAAGTCGACGATTCTGAAGATCATGGCGGGGCTCGATACCCCGTCAAACGGCGAGGCGTCGCTCGCACCAGGCTTTACCGTCGGCATTTTGATGCAAGAGCCCGAACTCGACGAGTCTAAGACGGTGCTGCAGAACATCGAAGAGGGGGTGGCAATCAAAGCGAAGCTTGACCGCTTCAACGAGATCTCTGCGCTCATGGCCGAGCCCGATGCCGATTTCGATACGCTGCTCGCCGAGATGGGCACGCTGCAGGAAGAGATTGATGCTGTCGATGGCTGGGATCTCGACAACCAGCTCGAGCAGGCGATGGACGCACTGCGAACTCCACCTGCAGACGCAATGGTGGGCCCCCTCTCGGGTGGTGAGAAGCGCCGCGTGGCACTCGCCCGACTGCTGCTGCAGAAGCCAGATCTGCTGTTGCTTGACGAGCCCACCAACCACCTCGACGCCGAGAGTGTGCTGTGGCTCGAGCAGCACCTGCAAAAGTACCCCGGCGCTGTCATCGCGATTACTCACGACCGGTACTTTCTCGACAATGTAGCCGAATGGATCGCCGAGGTCGACCGCGGCCGTCTCATTGGTTACGAGGGCAACTACTCGACCTATCTCGAGCAGAAGGCCGCCCGCCTCGAAGTGCAAGGCAAGAAAGATCAGAAGCTGCAGAAGCGACTCAAAGAGGAGCTCGAGTGGGTTCGCTCGAACACGAAGGGTCGCCAGGCGAAGTCGAAGGCTCGTCTTGCACGCTACGAAGAGATGGCGACCGAGGCAGAGCGCACGCGCAAACTTGACTTCGAAGAGATTCAGATTCCTGCCGGCCCGCGCCTCGGAAACGTGGTGATCGAGGCGAAGAACCTTGAGAAAGGCTTCGACGGACGCACGCTTATCGATGGGTTGTCGTTCAGCCTGCCACCGAACGGTATCGTCGGCGTGATCGGCCCGAACGGTGTCGGCAAGACGACGCTGTTCAAAACCATTGTGGGTCTCGAGCCGCTCGACGCTGGAGACCTCAAGATCGGCGAGACTGTCAAGATCAGCTACGTTGACCAAAACCGCGCAAACATCGACCCCGAGAAAAACCTCTGGGAGGTCGTTTCTGACGGACTAGACATCATTACGG
>JAPXTT010000033.1:0-8878 GCA_033812395.1 Leucobacter sp.
TGCCCTGAGTTCTTCTTGTGATTCGCTCATGCGTTCAGCATACGCGGGCAGTGTGAACGTCGGGTTTCGAACCCGTGTCGCCCCAGGCTCGCGGCTACCGCATCGTAGGGTTTGCTGCGAGGATCGCGGCTGACAACTGTGGCACGTAGTCTGCGGCGGGCTGTGGGCCGAAGCCCGCAATCCACACATCGCCTATGAAGCTGTGTGTCGTGATGGTGTAATCCCAGTGCCCATTCTCTTGTTTCTTCCATTCGAACACCTGAGCGCCATCGAGGGTGCTCTCTACGAAATCACCGTCTGCCCGCAGCGCTGCGATAAGTGCCTCTTTGGGGGCTCCCTTCAGCTCGCTGGTGCTGGCCTGAATGAATGTCTCGGAGTTTGTGACGTACACGCAACTGCGTAGCTGTGTGGCTTGGCTGAGCGCGGTTTGCGCCGCGGGGCCGAAACGATCTGCGAAGCGATAGTCGCCGATATCGTCAAAGAGAATTTCGCTGGGGTAGCTCTCTGCGTATGCCTTGGAGATTGCGTACCGTTCGGGCCACAGTGTTTCGCAACTCGGCAGCACTATCGGTGCGGGTGCGGGGGCGGGTGCGGGCGGCTCGCTTGTCTGAGTGGGTGACGGCTGCGTCTTGGTAGTCGAGGGAGTCGCGGTTGGCGCATCAGCGCCGTTCTCTGCGGGCAACAGGTAGACGATCGTGGCAAACACAATTGCAGCGATCAGCATTGCGAGCGAAGCGACAATCAGCCACACCCAGATCGGAGGCCGCCTTCGCTGCGCTTCTCGCGGTGCTTGTGGCGGCGCAGAGTGAGCCCGTGACGGTACCTCCCCGGTCATCGGCGCCTCCTTCTGCGTCGTTGGGTGCGTTTAGTGTAGCAATGCCGAAGTGCATGGTTCAGCCCAATGTGCATGTTATTCATGCGAAATTTCATGTACTTCGGCGAGAAATATGCACATTGGTGAATTATTTAGGTGGTGCCGATTACTGGCAGACTTGACTCATGCATGAACGAGCGGGGCTTCAAGCGCAAGCGGGCGATCTGATTGACGTCGAAGCGCTGCTGCGCGCATTCACCGAGGTAGTGCCCGATTTATCGAACTCACAGCAGCGGGTCGCATTTGGCACCTCGGGTCACCGGGGCACCGCACTACACGGCTCATTCAATGAGGCTCATATCGCGGCAATCAGTCTCGCGATCGCTGAATACCGAGCGGCGCAGGGCATCGAGGGGCCGTTGTTTCTCGGCGGCGATACGCACGCGCTCTCAGTGCCTGCGCTTAAGGTCGCGGCGAGTGTGCTCGAGGCGGCCGGCGTGCACGTGCTGTTGCCGGCGGGCAGCGGCGACGAGACGTTTGTGCCGACCCCCGCGCTGAGCCGCGCGATTCTCTCGCACAACCACGACCGTGCCGCCGACGACTCGCTCCGTGCCGACGGCATCGTGGTGACACCCAGCCACAACCCGCCCCGAGACGGCGGTTTTAAGTACAATCCGCCGCACGGTGGCCCAGCAGACACCGATGCCACAAGTTGGATCGCGGCGCGCGCGAATGAGCTGCTTGTGAATGGCGAGTGGCGCGACTTTGGTGCAGCAACGGGGGCAGAGCGCGAAGTTCGCGCTCCCGGCACGATCGGCCACTACGACTACGTCTCAGGCTATGTCGAAGAACTCGAGAGCGTCATCGACATGCAGGCGATTCGCGAAGCTGGCGTGAAGATTGGTGCCCACCCACTCGGCGGCGCGAGCGAGGCCTATTGGGCCGCCATTCGAGACCTCTACGAGCTCGACCTCACGGTGCTTGGCCCGGGTGTCGACCCGCAGTGGGCGTTTATGCACCTCGACTGGGACGGCAAGATTCGCATGGATCCATCATCGGCGAGCGTCATGCAGACTGTTGATGCCTATCGCCACGAATTCGACATTGTGACTGGCAATGACGCCGACTCAGACCGCCACGGCATCGTGACCCGCGACGCGGGCCTCATGAACCCGAACCATTTTCTCGCGGTGGCAATCGATTACCTGCTGACCCACCGCCCAGACTGGCCGCAGAGCGCCGGCATCGGCAAGACGCTCGTGTCGTCGGCGATCATCGACCGCGTGGTCGCATCGCACGGGCGCACCCTGCTCGAGGTGCCGGTAGGGTTCAAGTGGTTCGTGCCTGGCCTGAGTGATGGCACCGTCGTGTTCGGCGGCGAAGAGAGCGCGGGCGCCTCGTTTCAACGCTTCGACGGCAACGCCTGGAGCACCGACAAAGACGGCATTCTGCTCGCCCTGCTCGCAGCTGAGATTCAGGCGGTCACGGGTCAGTCGCCGAGCGAGCGCTACCGCGAGCTGACCGAGCGCTTCGGCGCACCGGTCTACGCGCGCATCGATGCGGCTGCCACCCCGGCGCAGAAGGCGGCACTCGGCGCGCTCTCGCCCGCAGACGTCACCGACACCGAACTCGCGGGCGACCCGATCACGGCGGTGCTGGTTGCGGCACCGGGCAACGGGGCAGCGATCGGTGGTCTCAAGGTGCAGACCGAGCACGCCTGGTTCGCCGCCCGGCCGAGCGGCACCGAAGACGTCATGAAGATCTACGCAGAGTCGTTTAGGGGCGAGGATCACCTGGCCGAGGTGCAAGCCGCCGCTAAGGCGTTGGTTGCTCGGGTGCTGGGCTGATCCCACGCCCGAAGCAGCGGTACGCTTGACGCATGTCTGACGTATCGCCCACGCCCCGCCGCTACAGCTTCTTGGGGCCGGCGGGCACGTTTACCGAGGCCGCCTTGCGGCAGGTGCCCGAGGCGCAGGGGCAAGAGTGGGCGCCTGTAGCGAACATCGGCGAGGCTCTGAACGACGTGGTCACGGGTGCGAGCGACGCCGCGATGATCGCGATCGAAAACTCGGTCGACGGCGGGGTGACCGTTGCGCAAGATGCGCTGGCAACCATTCCGGGTCTGCAGATTATTGGCGAGTACCTCGTGCCTGTGCGCTTCGTGCTCGTGGCCAGACCAGGCACGAAGCTTGAACATATCAGCGTGGTGGCCGGTCATCCCGTGGCCTACGGTCAGTGCCGTCGCTGGCTAGACGACCAACTGCCCAGGCACCGTCAGCTGCCCGCGACCTCGAACGTGCAGGCCGCGGCAGATCTGTTCGACGAGAACAAGGGCGTAGATGCGGCAATCGCGCCGCCAGGCATCGAGGAGTACTACGACGTCGAGGTGCTCGCCGAGGGCATCGCCGAGAACCCAGACGCGGTAACCCGCTTCGTGCTCGTGGGCCGCACGGCCAGCGTCGGCGAGCCCACCGGGGCAGACAAGACGAGCCTCATCGTCGAGCTGCCAGATGACAGGGCTGGCTCGCTGCTGCAGCTGCTCGAGCAATTCGCGACCCGCGGCGTCAACCTGACGCTGCTCGCCTCGCGGCCGATCGGCGATCGCATGGGGCGCTACCGCTTCGTGATCGATGCCGAGGGGCACGTGCGCGACGAACGCGTTGCCGATGCGCTGCTCGGCGTGAAACGATTCAGCCCGCAAGTGGTGTTTCTTGGCTCATACCAGCGGGCCGATCGCGTGGCTGCCACTACACAGGACGAGCACGACAATGGGGCATTCCGCGACGCGCGCGACTGGCTGCAGGGCGTGATCTCGGGCGACCGCGAAGCCTGAGCTCGTTACACAGACGGGGCCCACGAGGCAAGCACGCGCACGATGAGGCCGCCGGCATCGACGGTGCCGTTGGCGGCGAGGGCGAGACCGAAGTCGTCACCGTCGAGCTGAATCGGCTCAGGGTGCGACACCGAGAGCGCATAACGGCGAGCACGCGTGTACGTGACTGAGCGGGTATCGTTCACCAGGTCGATTACCTTGCGTCCCGTCTTCGACTTGCGCAGTACCCCGTTCTCAAACCCAATCTTGTGCCAAATGCGCAACCACGCGAACGGGCCAAGCGGGCGCAGTGCGACCACATCGAGCTTGCCGTCGTCGAGCTCGGCATCGGGAATCAGCAACACGCCCCCCGGCAGCAGGCCGCAATTGCCGATCATCACGGTGAACACGGTGAGCGACTTCATGGGTGCGCCGTCGACCGAGTAGTGAATCTGCAGCGGCGCATCTTTGATCATCGTGCGCATGCCGGCATCAATGTACGCGAGCCAGCCCACCTTCTTTTTGAGCGAGGATCGGGTAGTCGTGATGGCACGGGCGTCAAGGCCCATGCCAGCAAGTACCAGAAAGACGTGTTCGTCTTCGCTCTCGTCGGGGCGAGTGATCGTCACAACGCCCAAATCGATGGGCTTGTTCTCACCGACGAACGCGGCGCTGACTGCTTCTTCAATGTTGGTCAGGGGCACCCCGAGGTTGCGCGCAAGCAGATTACCAGTGCCCTGAGGAATCACGGTCAGGGGGGTGCCTGATCCTCGCAATGCCTCTGCAACCGCCCGAATCGTGCCGTCGCCGCCCGAGGCAAGTACCACGCTAGCCCCCGCCTTGAGCGCCCGCGCGGTGACCCCCTGACCAGCATCGTTCACGGTGGTTTCAAGCCAAAGGCTCGGGGCCCAACCTGCCTTGGCCTCGTGCAGCAACACCGCAGCGCGCAACGCAGCAACGTCGGTCTTCAGCGGGTGGTACACGACAGCGGCGCGGGGCTGAGAGGTGACCATGCGTCAACGTTACTCGTTTCTGCTTTGTTCTTGTTTTGTTCTGGCGCGTGGCCTATCAACTGCCCAGGGATCAAGGCGGGGCGGTCGCTAGGATGGAGGCGTGATTGATCCTCAGCTCCTGCGCAACGACCCTGAGACCATCAAGCGCTCGCAACGCGCTCGCGGCAACGATGAATCGACGGTAGATCTCGCGATTGCCGCCGACGAAGCGCGCCGCTTGGCGCTTGGCGAGTTTGAGAAGCTGCGCGCCGAGCAGAACCAGTTTGGCAAGCAGGTCAAGGCGGCCTCGAAAGAAGAGAAGCCCGCGCTGATTGCTCGCGCACAGCAGCTCGCCGCAGAGGTGAAGGCTGCTGAGGCGCGTGCTCGCGAGGCAGAGGCCGCGTTCGATGCGGCCGCGAGCCGAATCGAGAACATCATTGTCGAGGGTGTGCCCTCGGGTGGCGAAGAAAACTTCGTGACCTTGCGCGAGGTCGGTGAGGTGCCCTCGTTCGACTTCGAGCCCCGCGACCACCTTGAACTCGGTGAGATGCTTGACGCGATCGACATGCAGCGCGGTGCGAAGGTATCGGGAGCGCGCTTCTACTTCTTGAAGGGCGTCGGGGCTCGCCTCGAACTCGCGCTCATGAGCCTCGCGCTCGACCGCGCGCTCGCCGCGGGTTTCGTGCCGCTGATTCCACCAACACTCGTGAAGCCCGAGATCATGCAGGGCACCGGCTTTCTTGGTGAGCACGCCGACGAGGTGTACCACCTGCCGGCGCAAGACCTGTTTCTCACCGGCACGAGCGAGGTTGCACTTGCTGGCTACCACTCTGATGAAATTCTCGACCTCGAGGGCGGGCCACTGCGCTACGCAGGCTGGAGCACCTGCTACCGCAGCGAGGCCGGCTCGCACGGCAAAGACACCCGCGGCATTCTGCGCGTGCACCAGTTCAACAAGCTTGAGATGTTCGTCTACACGACGCCAGCAGAGGCCGAGGCAGAGCACGACCGTCTCGTTGCGTGGCAGGAAGACATGCTGCAGGCTCTCGGCCTCAGCTACCGTGTGATCGACGTAGCGGCCGGCGATCTCGGCTCAAGCGCCGCGCGAAAGTTCGACATTGAGGCATGGGTGCCCACCCAGGGCACGTTTCGCGAGCTCACCTCAACCTCGAACTGCACCACCTACCAGTCGCGCCGCCTGTCAACGCGATACCGTGGCGAGAACGGCAAGACGAGCCCGGCTGCGACCCTGAACGGCACGTTGGCAACCACGCGTTGGATCGTCGCGATTCTCGAAACTCACCAACAAGCTGACGGCAGCGTTCGCGTGCCCGAGGCGCTGAGGCCCTACCTCGGTGGGCTCGAAGTGTTGACGCCGGCGGTCGCGTAATGGCGGCAACTGTGCCCGCGGCCGAGCGGCACCTGATCGCGCTCGACATCGACGGCACCGTCATGCCGTTTGGCGAGCGTGACGAGCGGGGCGAGTATATTCCCGCCAGGCCGTCAGCAGAGGTCGCTGAGACGATTCGCACCCTGTACCGAGCCGGGCATGAGATCGTCGTCGCCACAGGGCGTGCGGTCGATGCGACGCTCGACGTGGTTGAGCAACTGCGCATTCAGCCTGACTGGGTGGTCGCGGCGAATGGCGCGGTGACGTTGAAGCGCGACCCGCTTGCAGCACGTGCGTACCGCCGTGAGCTTGTCGAATCGTTTGACCCCCGCGGCCTCTTGGAGCGCATTCGAACGCACCTGGTGACCGCTGTGTATGGCGTCGAAACCGAAGACGGTGAGTTTCTCTACACCGAGAAAATGCCGTCGGGCACGCTGCCGAGACGACAGCGCCAGGTACCTTTTGACCAGCTGCTTGAGGCGCGCGCCAGCCGATTGCTCGTGGTGTCGCCCGACCATGCACTGCAAGATTTTCTTGAAATCTCGAAGAGCCTCGGGCTCAACCGGGTGTCGTACGCAGTAGGCCTCACTACCTGGTTCGATATTGCGCCCGAGGGCGTCACGAAGGCGAGTGCGCTCGAACTGATTCGCGGCAAGCTGGGCATTGACCCATCGCGGGTGTTCGCCGCGGGCGACGGTGACAACGACATTCAAATGCTGCAGTGGGCCGGGCGCAGAGGCGACTCGGTTGCGATGGGGCAGGCCGACGAAATAGTGCGCGAGGCGGCCGGTCGCGTCACTGCAACCGTCTTCGAAGACGGGCTTGCGACTGCGCTGCGAGAGCGCTTTTCTTCGTTGCTGGGCTGATCCTTTTCTCTGGGCTTGTCTGAACCAGTCGCAAAATTGGGCTAAGCTGTTATGCGGAAGGTTGTCCGAGCGGCCGAAGGAACTTGTCTTGAAAACAAGCGTGCGGTAACCCCGTACCAAGGGTTCAAATCCCTTACCTTCCGCTCTATGACTTGTGGAGCTCGTCTCATGTGGCGGGCTCCACAAGTGTTTTGGGGGAGTGCGAAGAGCACTGGCTCTTTCGGGTTGAGGTGGTCTGCGGTGGCTTCGGTGCGGGCCATCAGGTAGATTTCAGTGCTGCCAGGTAAAATTTGTGCCTATTGCGACGTGTGCGCGCAGTATTCGTAAACCGGGAGCTTGATTTATGGCACGACAGCATCGTGGAGTGGCCACGTCCAATCAGGGCGCGCGTCACGGTCGTCTGCGCCGTTCGGTCTCATGGGCCAATGCTGCAAAGGTGTTGCTCACCGCCGCGCTGGTCATGGTGGTGAGCAGCGTCTCTGTTGGGGCCTATGCGCTCTGGGGTGTCACAAAAGATGCCAATATCGTTGAACTCGCAGCGACACCAAAGGCCCAAGCTGTGGGTGCTGGCTCTCAGTCGCTTGAGGGTGAACTCACGATCTTGCTCGTCGGTTCTGACAAGCGCGTCGAAGGTTCGATCATGAACGATGGCGAAGAGGGCGAGCTCAACGACGTCAACCTGCTGCTGCATATTCCCGCTGACCACAAGAGCGCGACGGTCATCAGCTTTCCGCGAGACCTCATGGTGCCGATTCCCAGCTGCACCGACCCCGAGACCGGTGATGTCTCGAGCGCGATGAGCGAGCAACAGATCAATACCGCGCTGAGTTACGGTGGCATTTCGTGTGTCGCTGCGACGATTACTGAGCTCACTGGCATCGAGATTCCCTATGCCGCGATGGTTGACTTTGACGGCGTGATTGACATCACCAACGCGATCGGCGGGGTGACTGTCTGTGTCGCCCAACCGATCGAAGATGAGATGACCGGGCTTTACCTGCCTGCGGGTGAGGTCACTGTGTCAGGTGTAGAGGCACTGAACTTCGTGCGTACCCGCTATGGCGTCGGTGACGGCAGCGACGTGAGCCGCATTAGCAATCAGCAGGTCTTCATGTCTGCGCTCATGCGGCAAATGCGAAGCGCAGAGACCCTGAGCAACCCTATGAAGGTGTATGCGCTTGCAAAGGCGGGCTTTGAAAACCTGACCATGTCGAGCAGCATGGCCTCGATCGAGTTTTTGCAGAAGCTTGCGGGTACAGCAGTAAACATTGATCTGAGCCGCGTGAACTTCGTGCAGTACCCATCTGGCACGCACCCCTATAACCCGGGCAGACTCTCGCCTGACCGCTACTCGGGTGACCAACTCATCAACATTGTGTTGAGCGGCGAGCCGTTTCAAATTGCTGGCGTGGGTGAGGCTGCTGTGACGCAGACGCCGGCTCCTGCCGAGGGCGAGGTGCCGCCTGCCGAGGGTGAGGCTGCACCTGCAGAAGGGGCAGAAGCGCCTCCAGTCACCGTGCTTCCGCCTAATATCACCGGGCAGAGTGCAGACACACCAACCTGCTCTGCGGGCCGCACGCAGTTCTAAACGAAATTGCCCCGCTTGCTGGGTGCACACAGCCTCGATTTCCGATGCCACGGTGCCGTGCCCTAGGATGTTCTACGGAGCCATGCCGGAGCGGCCGAACGGACTTCACTGCTAATGAAGGGTCGGGGTTAAACTCGACCGGGGGTTCAAATCCCCCTGGCTCCGCCAGTTGAATAACGTTAGAACCCCCGGTAAGAGAAATCTTGCCGGGGGTTTCTTGCCGACTGATCCTATGGTGCGCAACGTCGGGCTTATCGGCCAATAGAGTGGATACGGCCGGGCGTGTCACCCTCTGCCGGCCCATCCTTGGCGTAGCCAGAGCCCCTCGCGATCGCTCGGTCAAGCATGGTGCGCACAGCTTGGTGGCGCAGCGACAGCCAACGATCCCACGCAAGCGGAAACACCTCTGCCTTGGT
>JAPXTT010000034.1:0-8687 GCA_033812395.1 Leucobacter sp.
TCGCTGAGCCCATCCGCGTTGCTCTCGAAGAGGGTCAGGTGCTCGTCACCCGCCCCGACGACGAGCGCGCTTCACGAGCGCTGCACGGTCTGACCCGCACGCTCATCAACAATGACATCATCGGTGTTACCGAGGGCTACGCAAAGCAGCTCGAGGTCGTCGGAACCGGTTACCGCGTTCAGCAGAAGGGTGCAGGACTTGAGCTCGCACTCGGCTTCTCGCACCCGGTGTTCTTCGATGCTCCTGAGGGCGTCACGCTCGCCGTTGAGGGCAACACCAAGATCTCGGTCAGCGGTATCTCGAAGCAGGCCGTCGGCGAGGTCGCTGCCAACATCCGCAAGCTGAAGAAGCCAGAACCCTACAAGGGCAAGGGCATCCGCTACGCGGGCGAGAACGTTCGCCGCAAGGCTGGAAAGGCTGGTAAGTAACCATGGCCGCTAACATTTCCCGCGCCAAGGGCCGCGCGGCTGCGCGTATTCGCCGCCATGCTCGCCTGCGCAAGAAGATCGTTGGTACCGAGCTGCGCCCGCGCCTGGTCGTTACCCGTTCATCGCGTCACGTGTTCGTGCAGGTCATCGACGATGGCAAGGGTCTGACCCTCGCTTCGGCTTCGACCATGGAAGCCGATCTGCGTAGCTTTGACGGTGACAAGACCGCTAAGGCTCGTCGCGTCGGTGAGCTGGTAGCTGAGCGCGCAAAGGGCGCTGGCATCGAGGCCGTGGTCTTCGACCGCGGTGGCAGCAAGTATGCAGGCCGTGTTGCAGCAATTGCCGACGGCGCACGCGAAGCGGGGCTGACCCTGTGAGCGAAGAGACTAAGGAGCAGCAAGTGTCTGCAGAGACCCAGGAGGCCTCGGCGCAGGGCGCTGAGACTCAGGCAACTGACCACCGCAGCGAGCCCCGCGAACAGCGTCGCGGCAGCCGCGACCGTGGCACCCGTGGCGAGCGCGGCGGTCGTGACCGAAACGAGAGCCAGTTTCTCGAGCGTGTGGTCACCATTAACCGCGTGTCGAAGGTCGTCAAGGGCGGTCGCCGCTTCAGCTTCACCGCGCTCGTCGTGGTGGGTGACGGCAACGGTACCGTCGGTGTCGGCTACGGCAAGGCTAAAGAGGTGCCCCTTGCAATCTCGAAGGGCGTCGAAGAGGCAAAGAAGAACTTCTTCCGCGTACCTCGTGTCGGCAACACCATTCCTCACCCCGTACAGGGTGAGGCAGCAGCTGGCGTAGTTCTGCTGCGTCCCGCTGCCGCTGGTACCGGTGTTATCGCGGGTGGTCCCGTGCGCGCCGTACTTGAGTGCGCTGGCATTCACGACGTGCTGAGCAAGTCACTCGGCTCATCGAACACCCTGAACATCGTGCATGCGACCGTTGAGGCACTGCAGCAGCTCGAGGAGCCCCGCTCCGTCGCAGCTCGTCGCGGTCTCGACTTCGACCGCGTCGCTCCGGCTCGCCTCGTGCGTGCCGAGGCGAAGGCGCTGGCCGACGCTGCAGCCAAGGCAAAGGCAGGTGCGTAATGGCTGCCCAGAAGAAGAGCCTGCAGATTACGCAGACGAAGTCCGTTATCAGTGAGAAGCAGAACCAGCGTGATACGTTGCGCAGCCTGGGGCTTCGCAAGATCGGCCAGACGGTCGTTCGCGAAGACACCCCGATCAACCGCGGCTATGTGCGCGCTGTTGCTCACCTGGTGAAGGTTGAGGAGATCGACGCATGAGCGAGAACAACGAAGAGCGCGGCGACGTGCTGAAGGCGCACCACCTGCGCCCGGCACCCGGTGCGAAGAAAGCTAAGACCCGTGTGGGTCGCGGTGAGGGTTCTAAGGGTAAGACCGCAGGTCGCGGCACCAAGGGCACAAAAGCGCGTTACCAGGTTAAGGCTGGCTTCGAGGGTGGGCAGATGCCTCTGCACATGCGCACCCCCAAGCTGCGCGGGTTTAAGAACCCGTTCCGCACGGAGTACCAGGTCGTCAATGTTGCCAAGCTGGCAGAGCTCTACCCGAAGGGTGGAGAGGTTACGATTGATGATCTTGTAGCTAAGGGCGCAGTGCGTAAGAACCAGCCCGTCAAGGTGCTGGGTAACGGCGACCTGAGCGTGAAGCTCGTTGTCTCGGTTGATAAGGTTTCGACCTCGGCCGAGCAGAAAATCGTCGCTGCAGGCGGCGAGATTAAGTAGTACTCGAACTTGTCGAGTCGGGGGGCTGGGCTCGATCCTTTCTCATGAAAGAGATCGACCCAGCCTCCGCTTTTTATACACCAGCCACGCAGTGTAGGCTGGACTCTTGGTGTTCGCTTTTGTTGAGCGCACCTTAAGATTTTTGCAGGAGGCAGGCCTTTGTTCAGCGCCATCGGACGGATATTTAAGACGCCCGACCTGCGACGGAAGATTGTCTTCACGCTCGCGATCGTGTCATTGTTCCGGCTAGGTTCATTTATTCCCGCGCCGTTCGTTAACTTCGACAACGTTCAAGCCTGTCTCGTAGCCAATCAGTCTGCTACCTCTGGCATTTACGAGATGATTAACATGTTCAGCGGTGGCGCACTGCTGCAGCTCTCTATCTTCTCGCTCGGCATCATGCCGTATATCACCGCGTCGATTATCACCCAGTTGCTTCGTGTCGTGATTCCGCACTTTGAATCGCTGCATAAAGAGGGTCAAGCGGGCCAGGCGAAACTCACCCAGTACACCCGCTACCTTACGATCGCACTTGCAGTGCTGCAGTCGACTGTTCTCATCACGGTAGCGCGTTCTGGTGCGTTGTTTGGTACCTCGGCTAACCAGGCATGCCAGAATCTTGTGTCGCAAGAGTGGTGGGCGATCATCATTATGATCCTCACGCTGACAGCTGGTACGGGCCTCATCATGTGGTTCGGTGAGCTTATTACAGAACGCGGTATAGGCAACGGCATGTCACTGCTGATCTTCACCTCAATCGCAGCGCAGTTTCCGAACGCGCTATGGACGATCAAACAGTCGAAGGGCTGGGAGGTGTTCTTCTTCGTTATTGCGGTTGGGCTCGTGGTTATTGCAGCCGTCGTGTTTGTCGAGCAGTCGCAGCGACGCATTCCGGTGCAGTACGCAAAGCGAGTGGTCGGGCGTCGTACCTATGGCGGCAGTAGCACCTATATTCCTATCAAGGTCAACATGGCCGGTGTGATCCCGGTGATCTTCGCCTCTGCAATCTTGTACCTTCCAATGCTGATTGCTCAGTTCAACCAGCCAAAGGTGGGAGAAGACCCCAAGGCCTGGGTAGTCTGGATCTCAAATAACCTGGTGCAGGGTGACCAGCCGTTCTATATGGCAGTGTTCTTCTTGCTGGTAATTGGCTTCACTTTCTTCTACGTGCAGATCACTTTCAACCCAGAAGAGGTCGCCGACAACATGAAGAAGTACGGCGGCTTCGTTCCCGGCATCCGCGCCGGCCGCCCGACCGCCGAATACCTCAACTACGTGTTGAACCGCATCACCAGTGCTGGTTCGTTGTACCTCGGTCTCATCGCGTTGCTGCCGCTGATCGCGCTTGCGTTCTTCGGGGCGAACCAGAACTTCCCGTTCGGTGGCGCATCGATCCTCATCATCGTGGGTGTTGGCCTCGAAACCGTCAAACAGATTGATGCGCAGCTACAGCAGCGTCACTACGAAGGGCTTCTTAAGTGAGCGAAACCACCCAGACCAGGCTACTGATCGTCGGACCGCCAGGCGCCGGCAAGGGCACCCAGGCGTCGAAGATTGCCGAGCGTTACAGCGTTCCCGCGATCTCGACCGGCGATATCTTCCGCGCTAACATCCAGGGCGGCACCGAGCTGGGCCAGCAGGTGCAGGCCATCATTAAGGCGGGCGAGCTGGTTCCCGACTCGCTGACCAACGAGATCGTGCGCGACCGTCTGCACCAGGACGACGCGAGCCGTGGCTTCTTGCTCGACGGCTACCCGCGCAACGTCGAGCAGGTGCACGCCCTTGACGGCATGCTCGAGGGCGACGCGCTCAACGCGGTCGTGCTGCTGCTCGCCGACACCGACGAGGTCGTTGCGCGACTGCTCAAGCGCGCAAAGATCGAGGGTCGCGAAGACGACACCGAAGAAGTGATTCGTCATCGCCAAGACATCTACGCAGAGCAAACCGCACCGCTGATCGACCTCTTCACCGAGCGAGGCATTCTGGTGTCGGTCGATGGCCTCGGCGCAATCGACGAGGTTGCGGGTCGGATCGCTTCGGCGCTCGACGCCAAGCTCGGCAAGTAACCTACAAAGCATCAGGGAGTACCAGGTGGGTCGCGGACTGCTGCGTCGTTCAATCTACAAGTCGCCCGCGCAGTTGCGTCTCATGGAGGCGCCAGGCAAGGCGACCGCAGCTGCCCTTGCGGCAATGGCGGGGGCCGTGCGCCCCGGTATCACCCCACTCGAGCTCGACGCGCTCGCAGAGCAGGCGATCCGCGATGCCGGCGGCGAACCGAACTTCATGATGGAGCCCGGCTACCGCCACACCATCTGCGCGAACGTCAACGAGCACGTGGTGCATGCGATTCCTACTGATCGCCCGCTCGAGCCTGGCGACATCGTCTCGCTCGACGCCGGCGCCGCAGTCAAGGGTTGGCATGGAGATGCTGCGATCACGGTGACGCTGCCTGACCCGGCGCGGCCAGATCGCACCGCAGAGATTGAGCGTCTCAGCTATGTCACCGAACAGGCGATGTGGCGCGGGATCGCCCAGCTCGCGAAGGCGAAGTACCTGAATGAGGTCGGGGCTGCCGTCGCCGCCTACGTGCACGCCGAGAGCGACTACGGTGTGCTCGAGGACTACATCGGTCACGGCATCGGGCGCAGCATGCACGAGGATCCGCAGGTGTTCAACGTGCCGACCCCGCGAAAGGGCCCTGAAGTAAAGCCGGGCCTCGTGGTGGCGATCGAGCCGATCATTTCGGCGGGAACGATCGACACGTTGATTCAAGACGACGACTGGACGGTCACGATCGCCGACGGCTCGTTGAGCGCCCAGTGGGAACACTCGGTTGCGGTGCACTCGGGTGGTATTTGGGTGTTGACCGCCCCAGACGGGGGAGCCGCAGGGCTCGCTCCGCTCGGAGTGACTCCCGTTCCGATTCCCTAGCGTTTGCTCGGACCGAGTGGATTTTCGCCACTGATCGGCATGACGGCCCTGGCGGGTGCTCTTTGGGCGGTGGAGCGCGCGCGTGCCGCGGTGCTCAAGAGGCGTCGGGTGTTCGGGGAATCGGAGTGAACGCCGAGTCCAGGGGGTCGGGTGCCGTGGCAGGAGTCGTCCAGGTCTCAGTGGGTAGGGCCTCGATCGCGGCCTGACTCTTCTTCCGCTTGCTAGTGACCGCACCCACCCCGGCGCCGACGGTTGCGCCGGCGGTGCGAACCCCGCCGAGCACGCGGTGCTCGATCCTTTTCGCACCTTCTTTTGGAGTCAACTCAGCGGTGAACGTCAGCGGGGCGATGTCGAACGCGCGTCGCGATGACGCGACCACCCGGCGGCCAAGAAGATGGTTGCCTGTGCCGCCGATCGCGGCGCCGATGCCGAACGGCATTGCTTTGCCGAGCAATGAGGCGCCGCCGGCCGCGCCGAAGTGGCGAAGAAAGACCGCCTGAAGTCGGTCGAGCACTGGGCCGACGGCGTTGCGGGGCAGCGTCTTCGTGATGACCTCACCCCAAAAGGCTGAGCGGCCTGGGCCACGGCCCGTGGCCTGCTGGGTGAACTGCCCGAGCAGCTGAGCGCCCTCTTGGCCGAGCATGAGCGTCATCACGAGCAGCCTCGCTCGATCCGGGTTCTCGACGTGAATGCCGTGCACCTCGGCAACAGACTGCGCGAAGAGCGCCGTGGTTTCGAGAAAGCCGACGGTTTCGACGCCCGAGAGCGCGAGCGCCGCTGGGGTGCTGACTGCTGGGATGACTGCAGCTGCGCCCACCGCTGCGCCGCCACCGGTGACGGCGAGAAGGTAGCGCCGCTCAAGAATGCGTACGAGCTGCGCTGGAGTTGCCTCGGGGTGCCTCAGGCGCACACTGCGAATGTGCGCCAGCACGACCGGGCGCTGCACTGCCAATGCCTTGTCGAGCGCGCGCACGAAGGCTGAGTTGTGCGTCACTGTCGGGGGCAGCTCGCCCGAGGAAGGTTGGGGCGCGTTCGGGTCTACGATCACGTATTGCGGTGATTGTGTCATGGGGGTGATTCTAGGTCTGGTGGCTGTCTGCATCCGGAATGTTTCGTAGGTGAAGTCCTATTGAGAATACCCCTAGGGGGTATATGGTTGGTAGGGGCATGTCGAACGCAAGTTTTGTGAGGGAAGCGACGATGAGCGAGTAACACGATCACCACGAGCATGGCGGCCACGAGGCGCATCAGGGGCACCACGCTCAGAGCGGCTCAGAGATGCTGGAAGCTCACCAAGATCACGCAGGCCACGCGGGCCACGACGATCATGCCGGTCACGGCGGCCACGGGGATCACGTCGGCCAGTTCAGGTGCCTCTTCTGGATCATGCTGGCCCTCGCGGTACCGACCGTTCTGCTTTCGAGCATGTTTGCGATGATTCTCGGCTACGAACTCCCGAGCATCCCCGGTCTTACCTGGGTGTCGCCCGTGCTCGGAACAGTGATGTACGTTTGGGGCGGCAAGCCCTTTCTCGTCGGAGCGGCGAGCGAGGTTCGATCTCGGAAACCCGGCATGATGCTGCTCATAGGGCTCGCCATCACGGTCGCGTTTCTCGCCTCATGGGGTGCGAGCATGGGGCTGCTGCATCACCAGCTTGACTTCTGGTGGGAGCTTGCGCTGCTCATCGTCGTCATGCTGCTGGGGCACTGGGTCGAGATGCGCTCGCTCGCTCAAACCACCTCGGCGCTCGATTCGCTGGCCTCGCTGCTGCCCGATGAGGCTGAGCGGGTTGAGGGAGGCGGGATCGTGACCGTCGCGCCCGCAGCGCTTCGTGTCGGTGACGTAGCGATCGTGCGACCCGGAGGCAGCGTGCCCGCAGACGGGCGGATCATTGACGGTCGGGCCGCCATGGACGAGTCGATGGTGACGGGCGAGTCGCGCACCGTCTCTCGCGTCGTCGGCGACAAGGTGACGGCCGGAACGGTCGCAACCGACTCGGGCCTTCGCATCGAAGTCACGGCAACCGGCGACGACACCGCACTTGCCGGCATTCGGCGGCTCGTAGCCGACGCTCAGAACTCGTCGTCGCGCGCCCAGCGGCTCGCTGACACTGCAGCGCGGTGGCTGTTTTGGTTCGCGCTCGCAGCAGCAGCGGTCACAGCGGTCGCGTGGGCGGCGGTCGGGCTGCCCGACGACGCGGTGATACGTTCGATCACTGTGCTCGTGATCGCCTGCCCAGTTCCTCACCCCATCACGCAGATTGTCGTCATGATGCCTTTCGAGTGGGATGTGAGAGTTTCCTCGATGGATTACACATTGACCGCGTCTACGTCAGGAGCGACGAGCCTGGCCACCGTGCGCTACACCACTTCGTGTAGCCGTTCGGGCGACCACACGAGTTCGGCCAGCCTCGTGATTGTCTCACGACGCTGATCTTGCTCGCCCGGGCCGAACGTGTCGAGCGGGCTAAACGCGAGACCTGTGCGATCTAAGAACTGTCTGAACTGAGGTTGATGTTCATATGCCGCTGGCGTCAGGCTCGCTGCGAGCAAGTTCTGCTTCGCGTAGTGGACTGACTTCTCGGCATATGGCTTCGCCTGCAGACTGCGGTTCACATCTGCGGGCAGCAGTAGCAGGCCTCCGACGTTATCTCGCCACAACTCAAAGTCACTCGTCGAGGGAAACGTGTCAGTCTACAGATCGTACGAATTCGGTACGATGTGCTCAATGTCGTACGGGTTTTTTCGCGTACGATCGACAAGCGTCGCAAACTGATCAGGCTTGCCACCCTGTACGTCGAGATATGCAGTTAACCGTGCCAAGAAGTGCAGAATGTATCGGCGACTGAACTGATTGATTCGCAGGTCGGCAATTCCCGCACGGTTGCGATTCTTCGCCTCTCGCAGCGTGACGTCATCGGCTTCGAGGCGGCCGATGAGAATGTCGCGAAGTTCGTCGACCGACTTGCCCCGAATCTCGCGCACAAGTAGGTACATCGCGTAGCTGACACTCGAATAACCAATACGAATGTAGTTCACCACGCGGCGCATAATCCAGATATCGAGGTAGGTGGCTGTGAGCGCAAACTTGGCTCTGACCGTCGCGTCGTCATCTGTAGGCAGGAGTGGCGCCAAGAGAACCGTGGGCTGCCACGTGAAGTCGTTGTGCGCATTGTAGAAAACCGATTCCAGCCCGGATGTGTACTGCGCTCATCGAGCTCCGCCAGCAACGCGATGACATCGCTACCGAGGTCGAGAGAATCGTTGAGGCGCACCCTCTTCACCCGGTCCTGACCAGTATGCCGGGAGTCGGCGTCAGGACCGCAGCCAGACTCCTCACCGAGATCGTCGGGAAACACTTCCCGACCGCCGGGCACCTCGCCGCTTATGCCGGCCTCGCGCCCGTCACGAGACGTTCGGGCACCTCGATCCGAGGCGAGTCGCCGTCTCGACGCGGGAACAAGGTCTTGAAACGGGTCATGTTTCTCTCCGCGTTCGCGGCTCTCCGGGATCCGGAATCACGCGCCTACTACGACCGGAAGATCGCCCAGGGCAAACGACACAACCAAGCCATCATCGCGCTCGCACGG
>JAPXTT010000035.1:0-8686 GCA_033812395.1 Leucobacter sp.
GAGGCGCGAATCGCAAGTGTGCTGCGTGATGAGGCGGTTCGGGGTCGCGCGGTGCTGCTGATTAGTCATCGCCCTGCACTCATCGAGAGTGCTGATCGGGTTGTGAGTATCGGGGGTGCGGTGTGAGCACATCAATCTCTCAGCCCCAGTTGCGGGCCGTGATTCGCAGGGCAGTCCCTACCGGGCGACGAGCAACGTTTGGTCTTGTGCTTGGGGTGCTCGCCGACCTCTGTGTAGTCGGGCTGCTCGGGCTCAGCATGTGGTTGATTGTGCGCGCGGGCGAGCAGCCTCCGATATTGCACCTCACATTCGCGATTGTTGGTGTGCGGGCCTTCGCCATTGGCCGGGCAGCGTTTCGATATGCTGAGCGCCTTGCGAGCCACGACGCTGCACTCGTACAGCTGTCGGTGTTGCGAACGAGCACATTTGAGGCGATCGTGCCACGGGTGCCAGGTGCGCTCGCCTCGCACCGGCGCGGCGACGTGCTCACCGCGTTCGTCGACGATGTCGACCAGTTGCAAGACGAACTCTTACGTGTGCGCCAGCCCGTTATTGTGAGCACGATTGTCGTGGTGCTGAGCACTGTTGTGCTGGCGTTGATATCACCACTGGCTGCACTCATTCTGATGCTATTGCTGCTCGCTTCGGGGGTGCTTGCAGTGTGGCTCTCTGCGAAAGTATCTGCCGCAAGTGATCGCGCGATTGCCGAGGCACGAGCCGACCTAGCAGATGCACTGCTTGAGCGCTTCTCTGCGGCAGAGGTGCTTGTCGCATATGGTGCGACCTCAATGCAGCGAGAGCGCATCGCTCGCGCTGAACAGAAGCTTGCGTCGGCAGGGTCGACACGTGTGCGCTCTGCAGGGTTGACGGCTGCGCTGCTCTCATTGGCCTCGGGTATCGCTTCGGTGCTGGTGCTGCTCGCGCTCGCACCGTCACTGGGCGACGCTGCGGCTAGTGGTGTTGGTGCACTGAGTGCACCACTGTTTGCTGCGGCAGTGATTGTACCTGCGGCAGTGTTTGAGGTGTTTGCGCAGGTGCCGAACGCACTCGTCGCCAGGCGCACAGTGCTCGCCAGTGCACGGCGTGTCGCCGTACTCACCGAGACGCCATTGCCCAAAGAAATACCGGTTGATGATTTGTCGACCGTGCGTCTCGCCGAAAGCAACGAGATCGGCGGGCAAGAAGCCCGACCCGCTCACGAGCACACAGAAACAAGACGCAGCGGTCAGCCGCTGCTCTCAGCACGGGGGCTGTCGGTACGACACCCCGGGGTCGCTGAGGCCGCAGTCTCAGGCGTGAACTTCGACCTGCACGCAGGCGAAACGCTGGTGATCACTGGTGAGAGCGGAGCGGGCAAGTCGACGCTTGCACTCGCGCTCGTGCGGTTGCTTGACTATCAAGGCTCGTACCGTGTGGCAGGTGTTGAGGCACGAACGCTTTCGCAACATGACGTGCGCGGCACTGTCGGCCTGATAGAGCAGCAGCCGCACCTTTTCGACGCCGACCTGAGACAGAACTTGAAGTTTGCAAAAGATTCTGCGAGCGACGATGAACTGCTTGCGGTGCTCGAGCAAGTTGGTCTCGGAGATTGGGTGCGCGAACGTGGCGGGCTCGACTCTCGGGTAGGTGAGCGCGGGGCGCTCGTTTCAGGCGGCCAGGCACAGCGCATAGCGCTTGCCCGAGCGTTGCTCGCAGACTTTCCCGTGGTGATTCTTGATGAACCCACCGCGGGGGTCGACCGCGAACTCGCTGATCGCCTGCTCACAGACCTGCTGGGCGCACTACCGAAAGACCGAGCTGTGGTGCTGATCACTCACACAGAGCTGCCCACACGCATCAGCGTCTCTCACCTCGCGCTATAGCGGCGCTTCGGCCGTCGTGAACGGCACCCAGGTCTTGTCGAGTGCGGCTTTGAAGTGGGCGAGGCGCAACGTGTCTGGCGGGAGTGTAGCGAGGCCGTCAATTGCGGTTACCACTCGAATACCGTGCAGTGCATTCACTGCCCACACCTCGTGCTGCGCAAGTTCTGTAGTTCTGATATTTGCGGGTTGCAACGGGGCCGCAGAGTGACCAGTGCGCCAACCGTTTTCTGATTCGCGCAGCAGAGTCTCGCCCAGCAAGGTCTCGGTGACTGAATCTATGCGATCAATTGTGGCTGAGCAATAGGGCCGCCCATCGCGCCACCACACGAGGCTTGTTGTTGCGCCTTCGCGCACAACACCATTGGCATCAGTGAGCAGAGCCTCAGCGCCGAGCGTTTGGTTGAGAGCAGCGAAGTTAGCAATGTTTGGGCCTTTTCGACTCGCATTTGGTGGTGACACAGCGGCTACCGACTTGAGGGTAAGTGAGTTGCCAAGATCAGGTAGGGGCCGCAGGCTCAGTCTTGGCTCAAACTTACCCAGTGCAGTGCGCCAGAATTCCCAACGCGGAAACCCCTCGCCGAACACAGATATCTCGCGATAGGTGCTGGCGATGAAATCACCGATGCTGAGCGCCGCAGACTCATCGATCTCGAGGGCGCCACGGGTGAAGCGTGTCACATGGTGGTGAAGGCCTCGAACCTCTGCGAACCCCGTGGCTTCATTGATGCGCACCCGAAACGAATCTGCCAACACGAGCTGTTCACCGCAGCCTGTCGACACATTGGGGGTAGCGTGTGCAACTGTGGCGTGTACCTCGTGTGGAGCGTGCACCATGCACTCATCTTTGCACCCCGAGCCGAACTTCTGTGCTCAACGCGCCTTGTTTCGTTTGCCCAGCACGGCACAGTATTGTTGTCGGGTGGTCGTGCGCCCTGTCACTTGGCCGCGCGACGTCGCTGCTGTCGCGCGTAGCCTGGCGCGCGCTGAAGCCTGGTTTTGGCTCGATGGGTCGGCGATCGAACCAACGGGCGAGTCCGGTTTCAGCTATCTCGGCGAGGCTGCACATGTGTCGCACGCTCAGCGGGGCGGCGAACATGAGTTCTTAGATTCGCTTCGTAGTGAGGGTGAGCCTGGCGTCGTAGTTGCGCTGGGTTACGAATTTGGTGTGGCATTGATCGGTGAGAATCCGGCAGTAGATGATGAGCCGCCCGCTTTCGCGATGCGGCCTGATGTCGTGCTGGTGCTTGACCATGCTCAGCAGCGCGCATCGCTTCGCGGGGTCAGCGAGACGGCCATAGACGCGTGGCTCGCACGGCACACAGCATCGCTTCACAGCGCTGAACCGGTGGCTGCAAGAGAGAAATCAGTACCGCTCAGCGTGGGGCAGAGCGCTCTTCGGCACGCCACTGGTGTCGTTGACTCTGTCTGGAGACGAGACGATGATCGATACCTGGCAGATGTCGATTCGTGTAAACAAGCGATTCACGGTGGTGACGCCTATGTGCTTTGCCTGACCGACACGGCGAGGGTTGACGCAGGGGGAGTTGATCCTCTGCAACTCTTTTTGTTGCTTCGTGAGCAGGGGAGTGCACTTCGAAGCGCGGTTATCGTGTCTGCAGATCGCGCACTCGTCAGCGCGAGCCCAGAGCGTTTTTTGAGCAAACGGGGCGACACGATTGAGACGCACCCGATAAAGGGCACCCGGCCGCGCGGTGAGACTGCTGAGCGTGACCGGGCGCTGGCTCATGCACTCGAGTCAGACTCGAAAGAGCGCGCCGAGAACCTCATGATCGTTGATCTCATGCGCAACGACCTCAGCCGCGTCTGCGTACCTGGCAGTGTGCGCACCGACAATTTCTTACGTGTCGAGCATCACCCCCGCGTGCACCAGCTGGTGAGCACGGTTTCTGGGCGACTGCGCGACGGGCTCGACGTGTATGACGCACTCGAGGCATGTTTTCCGGGGGGTTCAATGACCGGCGCTCCGAAACGGCGTGCGGTGCAGTTGCTTGCGTTGCTAGAAGCGGCACCTCGTGGCCTCTATTCGGGGTGTTTTGGCTGGGTTGATTCGGCGGGTGACGCTGAGATCGCGATGACGATTCGAAGCATTGAATTGCGAGGGCGAAAAGGATCACCCGAGCTTGCGCTCATAGGCGCCGGCGGGGGAGTGACCGCCGATAGCGATGCCGCCGCAGAGCTCGCTGAGAAGCAGCTGAAGGCCGCTCCTCTGCTTGCGGCTCTTGGCGTTGTTCAGGCTGAAGCGGCCCCGGAGGCTGCCGCGAGCGACGGCTAATGGCGAACCGCATGCGGGAGACCACTGCGATGGGGCGCTTGCAGATGCACGTCTCGCCGGATGAAGCACAAGAACGCACACGATCTCGCCGGATTCGTGTGCGTTCTTGTGCGCCGTGTGCTTTCTCGTGCGCGCATCCCTTGCCCGCATGCAACACGGCCAGTACCAGCCAGCGAACGCGCTATTCTTGAACAATATGTGCTCACAGCTTTGCGGGCACGGTCGCGCCGTCTCGGCGCGAGGGCAAACAGCAACGATGTTTCGAGGTAGCGAGTGAACGAGCAGGTAGGCGACGTCTACGACTTTCAGGCAATCCAAGATCGCTGGCTTCCGGTCTGGGATGAGCTGAAGCCATTTGAGGTATCGAACGATGCCTCAAGCGCGAAGCCGAAGAAGTACGTGCTCGACATGTTTCCTTACCCTTCGGGCGACCTGCACATGGGGCACGCAGAAGCTTTCTGCTTCGGTGACGTGCTCGCGCGCTACTGGCGCGGCCGCGGTTACGACGTGTTGCACCCGATCGGGTGGGATTCGTTTGGTCTGCCCGCAGAGAACGCGGCGATTAAGCGTGGCATTGATCCTCGTGAATGGACCTACGCAAATATTGCGCAGCAGAAGGCGAGTTTTCGTGTGTACGCGCCCAGCTTCGACTGGAGCCGCGTGCTGCACACGAGCGACCCCGAGTACTACAAATGGAACCAGTGGCTGTTTCTGAAGCTCTACGAAAAGGGCCTCGCATACCGTAAGGCGAGCTGGGTCAACTGGGATCCGGTAGACCAGACCGTGCTCGCAAACGAGCAGGTGCTCGCCGATGGCACTTCGGAGCGTTCGGGTGCGATTGTGGTGAAGAAGAAGCTTACTCAGTGGTATTTTCGCATCACCGACTACGCGGATCGCCTGCTCGACGACCTAGATCAGCTCGAGGGCAAGTGGCCGACCAAGGTGCTGAACATGCAGCGCAACTGGATTGGCCGTTCGCAAGGGGCCGAGGTCGAATTTGAGATCGAGGGGCGCGAGGCCAAGGTGCCGGTGTTCACCACCCGCCCAGATACGCTGCACGGTGCAACCTTCATGGTGGTCGCCCCCGACAGCGATCTTGCTGCAGAGCTAGCCGCTTCGGCATCACCCGAAGCTCGTATGCAGTTCGAGGAATATCTCCTTGCAACGCAGAAGCAGAGCGAGATTGACCGTCAAAACACAGACCGCGAAAAGACCGGTGTGTTTCTCGATCACTTCGCGATAAACCCGGTGAACGGTGAGCGTATTCCCGTCTGGGCATCTGATTACGTGCTTGCCGACTACGGTCACGGCGCAATCATGGCAGTGCCTGCCCACGACCAGCGCGACCTCGATTTCGCGCTGAAGTTCGAGCTACCGGTGCGCGTGGTTGTTGAGGTGCTCGGTGATGACGGCGAAGTGCTGCCCGACCCCGTGACGTCGGGGGTTGCGACCGTCGGCAACGGTGTGCTCGTGAACTCAGGCGAGCTTGACGGGCTGAGCAAGGTTGAGGCCATTGCAAAGGCGATCGAGGTGCTCGAGGCGCGTGGCACCGGCCGTGCGGCGAAGACCTACCGCCTGCGCGACTGGCTGATCTCGCGCCAGCGCTACTGGGGCACTCCGATTCCGATTCTGCACGGCGCAGAAGACTCGAACGACGGCGAGATGCGTCCCGTGACTGAGGCTTCGCTGCCGGTGCAACTGCCCGCGTCTGAGGGGCTCGACCTGAAGCCTAAGGGTTCGTCTCCGCTGGGTGCCGCGACCGAGTGGGCGAGCGTCACCGACGAATCAGGTGCAGCCTGGACCCGCGACCCCGACACCATGGACACCTTCGTTGACAGCTCGTGGTATTACCTGCGATATCTCTCAGCGACTGACGATTCACAGGCTTTTGACCCGGCCGCGGTGAACGCGTGGGGTCCGGTAGACCAGTACGCGGGCGGCGTCGAGCACGCGATTCTGCACCTGCTCTACTCGCGCTTCATCACAAAGGTGCTGCACGACCTCGGCTACCTCGACTTCGAAGAGCCATTCACCGCGCTGCTGAACCAGGGCATGGTGTTGCAAGACGGTGCAAAGATGTCGAAGTCGAAGGGCAACCTCGTTGAATTCGCATCTGAGCTGCGCGCGCACGGTGCAGATGCGCTGCGCGTCACGCTCGCCTTCGCGGGCCCGCCCGAAGATGACATCGACTGGGCTGACGTGTCGGTGCAGGGCTCTGCCAAGTTCTTGGCGCGCGCCTGGCGCGTTGCGGGTGACGTGGCTTCAGCACCTGGCGTCGACTTTGCCACTGGCAACGCCGCACTGCGTAAGCACACTCACCAGCTGCTGCTCGACGCGCCGACGCTTATCGAGCATTACAAGTTCAATGTGGTTGTCGCGCGCCTCATGGATCAGGTGAACGTTACCCGCAAGGCGATCGACTCGGGCGTTGGTGCGGCTGATGCTGCGGTGCGCGAATCGGCCGAGGCCGTAGCGATGATTCTTTCGCTGTTCGCGCCGTATACCGCAGAAGACATGTGGGCAAATCTTGGCCACGAGCCGACCGTGGCGCTACAGGTGTGGCCGACCGCCGACGAGTCGCTGCTCGTTGACGACGAAATCACCATGGTGGTGCAGGTCGATGGCAAGGTACGCGAGCGCCTCACTCTGCCCGCTTCGGTGACCGAAGACGAGGCCCGTGAGGCCGCGTTCGCATCAGACTCGGTGAAGCGCGCGATCGGTGAGCGTCAGATCGCAAACCTCATCGTGCGCGTGCCGAAGATTGTGAGCATCGCGACGAAGCCGTAGCTAGCGCTGGGTGCCCCGTTCATCGAGCCCTTCGAGATGAGCGGGGCATATGCCTACCTGCCGCGCTTCGCGACAAACAGCACGTACTTTTCGAGTGCGTAGATCGGGTCACGACTGCCACCCTTGAGCGAGAGCTCGGTCTCTGCCGCGAGATCAATTGCGCGGGCAAGATCACCCTCGGTCCAGCCACGGGTCTCGCGCTGCGCGCGCTCGACCTGCCACGGCGCCATGCCAAAGGCCGAAGCAAGCTCGCCGGAGCTGCCGCGCGCACCATAGACACGCGCCATGGCTCGCACCTTCATGTTGAGCGCGGCAAGCATGGGAATCGCATCAGTGCCTGTGCTGAGTGCCTGGCGAAGCAGCACCAGGGCTTCGGCGGTGCGGCCCGCGGTCGCAGCGTCGGCCACTTTGAACGCGCCGGCCTCGACGCGGCCCTCGGTCGAGCGCTCGACGTCTTGCTCTGAGATGCGCTTGCCGAGATCTGAGACGAGCTGTTCGATGGCACCGGCGAGCTCGCCGAGCCCGCCCTGGTAAGCGGCCACGAGGGATCGCAGCGCGCCGGGCGCGATCTGCGCGTCGAGGCGCCGAAACTCTGCTTGGGCAAAGCTCAGGCGGTCGCCGTCTTTTTTGATTTCAGCGCAGACTACTTCGACCGCGTCAATGCTTGCACCTGCGTCGCCGCGCACGGCGTCGAGCAGCGCCTTGCCGCGCTGACCGCTCGCGTGTCGCAGCACAAGGGTGGTGTCTTCCGCGGGCTGCGTAAGATAGCGCTTCGCATCATCGAGAAAAGCGTCGCTTGCCTTTTCGACGCCTTCAACGCGAATGAGCCTAGGCTCGGCAAAGAGCGAGGGGCTGGCGACCGTGAAAAGTTCACCGGCCCCGTATCCGGCGGCATCGATGTCGTGGATCTCAAGGGCCGCATCACTCGCGCGCAGTGCCTCTCGGATTGATCTCGAGGCGCGATCTGCGAGAAATTGCTCGGGCCCGCTGATCAGCACGACGGGCGCCGGACGGGCCTCATCGAAGCTGATCTTTGCGATCTTCGCCTTGCTTGCTCTTGCTGTCGCTGCCACGTCTCAAGCCTACTGGCCGCGGTCTACCCACGTGCCCAGCGAACCGTCAGAGAGGCGCACAATGGCGATGCTGCCGTACTCGTCTGTTCTCAGTGGTTGTGTGCCCGCTCGCAAGAGAGCGCCGAGCGTATCGCTGGTTGGGTGCCCGTAGCGATTATCGGCACCCACAGAGATAAGGCCCCAAGTTGCGCTGATCCTTTCAAAAATCGACATGTCTTGATCGCGACTGCCGTGGTGCGCGACCTTGAGTATCTCTATGTCTGTGAGGCTGTCGGCTGAGCCGCTGCGCTGCAGCAGTCTGCGTTGCTCTTCGTAACCGGTGTCGGCAAGAAACAGCGCGCGGTGTCCGCTTATCTCGAGCAGCAGTACCAAGCTTGCTTCGTTGGTTTCGCTAGGCACTGCGTGTGCTTCTGGTGCAAGCACTCGCCAGTTTAGCGAGAGTGGTGTGGTGCCAATGCTAGAGACAATTGTGCCAGCATCACCAGCAGAACCGACACGAAACGGCACGCCTGCGCCGTGAAGTAGCTGCACAATTGAACGATCTTCAGTACGTTCACCAGCAATGGTCGGGGCAATTATTGCTGTGTCAACCTGACTGAGCACGCTGGCGAGAGCACCCACATGGTCACGGTCGTCATGGGTGAGCACAAGTAGTGTGATGCGCTGCACTC
>JAPXTT010000036.1:0-8667 GCA_033812395.1 Leucobacter sp.
GCGAGAGTGGTGACTGGCAGGTGGCAATCAAGTCTCCGAGCCCGGCAAGCCCCGAGAGCGTACTGGGATCAGCGCCGGATGCGACGGCAAACTCGGTCATCTCTGCGAGGCCGCGTGTAATGATCGCGGCTTTCGTATTCTCGCCGTACCCCACACCATCGACGATGCCGATCGCGAGCGCGATGAGGTTCTTGAGTACCCCGCCAAGCTCGGTGCCCACCACATCGGTGTTGACATAGCTTCGAAAGTAAGGGGCCGAACAAGCTGTCGCGATCCTCGTTGCAACCTCAAGGTCGACGCACGACGCAACCGCGCCCGTCGGCTGTTCTTTCGCAATCTCGAGGGCGATGTTTGGCCCAGAGACCACACCAATGCGGCTGGGATCGATATCGAGGGTATCGGCGATCACCTCGCTCATGCGCATCGTGGTCGTCTTCTCGACTCCCTTGACCAGGCTCACCAGCACAGTGCGACTCGAAAGGTATGGTTCAAGCGCGGTGAGGTTCTCACGAAGCGTCTGACTGGGCACCGCAAGAAATACCAACTCAGCATCACGCAGAGCGATAGCAGGGTCGCTGGTTGCCTGCAGCGACTTGGGCAGGTTGATACCTGGCAGGTACTGCGAATTGCGTTTAGCAACCTGAATCTCGTTCGCCTGTTCTGGGCGGCGAGCGAGAATCGTCACATCGCAACCAGCGTCACACAGCACTTTCGCGAAGGTGGTGCCCCAGCTGCCGGAACCAACCATCGCAACCTTTCGACCACGGTTGCGTTTGTGCCCAAGTGGCGGGATTGTTATGGCTCCCGTGCGCGTGCCTGGGCCACCAGCCGCACTCAAAAGCGACCCGTTTCTTTCTGCTGGTGTTTCGAGGGATCCCATAACTCTGCAGGAGGTGTCTCGCCTCGCAGGCCCGCGAGCAATTTTGTAATCTCGGTCATCAGCATCACGGTCGCTTCATTCACGGTCTTCTGATCAATATCGCGGCCGTCAAACTTCGACAGGTCGAGGGGTTCACCCACAGCAACTTCAATGGTTTTTCGTGGGAACGGATGAATTCCCTTGCCGTAACGCGGCATCAGCTTTTGGGTGCCCCAGTGTGCTGCCGGGATCAACGGGATGCCGGTCTCGAGCGCAAGCCTTACCGCCCCGCTCTTGCCTCGCATCGGCCACAGATCTGGGTCACGGGTCAACGTGCCCTCTGGATACACGATCACTCCAGCCTCACGCTGAATCAGCTGACCCGCAGCTCCCATGGGATTGCCATCGCTGCCGCGCGCGCTACCCTCTCGCCGCACCGGAATCTGACCGGAGGCCCGTAAAAACCAGCCCAGCACAGGCACTCGAAAGAGGCTCTCTTTAGCCATGAACCGGGGCAGCCTACCCAAGTGCCAGATCGCAGCACCCATCGCGATCGGATCAATTTCGCTGTAGTGATTCGGCGACAAAATGAACGGGCCGGTACTCGGCAACTTTGCATCAGGCGTAAACCGGTATCGCACCATGCATGACCAGAGAGGTAAGACCAGAGTAGCAAGCACCCAAAAGATGCTTGGGCGTCGCATTTCAGCCGACAAGCGGCTGCGAATCTTGACCGTCTCTACCATGACCCTACGCTACCCCTCGAACACGAAGTCAGCACCAAGCTGACGCAGTTTCTCGATGAAGTTCTCGTAGCCGCGCGAGATAATGCCCAGATTTGTGACCTTGGTCTGCCCGCTCGCAGTCAATCCCGCGATTAAGTAGCTAAAGCCACCCCGCAAATCTGGTACTTCAATGTCAGCACCAGTGAGTGGAGTGGGGCCAGCGATCACTGCCGCCTGCTCAAACTCTCGGCGCATGACACGGCGACGCTCGTCTGCAAGACCGTCTTCGTACACCGTGATATCGGCGCCCATTTGCCCGAGTGCGCTCGTGAACCCAAAGCGATTCTCGTACACAGTCTCGTGAATCGTCGAGACACCATTTGCCTGAGTGAGCGCCACGACGAGCGGCTGCTGCCAATCGGTCATAAACCCAGGATGCACGTCGGTCTCAATCGTGACTGGCTTCAGCTCACCGCCAGGGTGAAAGAAACGAATACCGTCGTCGTGCACCTCGAAGTCGCCGCCGACCTTGCGAAAAACGTTCAAGAACGTCATCATCTCTTCTTGGCGAGCACCACCAACAAACACGTCGCCGCGGGTTGCCAAAGCTGCAGAAGCCCAGCTCGCTGCCTCATTGCGGTCAAACAGCGCACGGTGATCGTAACCGCGTAGCTCTTTCACACCCTCAATGAAAATGACACGGTTGGGCTCGACCGTGATAATCGCACCCATCTTCTGCAGAATGCAAATGAGGTCGATAATCTCGGGCTCAATCGCCGCGCCTCGCAGTTCGGTCTCGCCCTCGGCGAGCACTGCAGTGAGCAATACCTGCTCGGTGGCACCGACAGACGGGTAGGGCAACTCGATGCTCGCCCCGTGCAAACCATTGGGCGCAGTCAGGCTGATCCCACTTGGCAGCTTTTCAACGACCGCACCAAACTTGCGCAGCGCTTCAAGATGAAAATCAATCGGGCGATCACCAATTCGGCAGCCACCAAGGTCTGGAATGAAGGCCTCGCCGAGGCGGTGCAGCAGCGGGCCGCAGAACAGAATCGGAATGCGCGAAGACCCCGCATGTGCATCAATGTCAGCATGGTGGGCGATATCTACGTTCGAGGGGTCGAGCCGCCATTCGCCTGGCTCGTCGCCTCGGGTGATCAGCACACCGTGCAGGGCAAGCAGGCCAGCAACCACGCGAATATCTGACACGTTGGGCACGTTGCGCAGCAAGCTCGGAGTTTTGCCGAGCAGTGCCGCGACCATCGCCTTCGGTGCGAGGTTCTTCGCGCCGCGCACCTCGATGCGCCCCTGCAGTGGGCGACCACCGTTGATGATGATCTCATCGCTGGTGAGCCCAACGCGAGCGCCCGCCTTCTGAGCGTCTTTCTTGAGCCCCTCGTCAGTACTGGTGGCGTCTGACGGTGCCGCGGCAGCTGCGGAGTCGTTCATGCTTCTCCTCTTAAATCGCTCGCCGTGATCATGATGTGTTTGGCAAGCGAAGGTTCGACGGGGGTGAAACCAGCAGAATACTGTGCCGGCCTGTTGACTTGCCTGAGTATGCTACTGAACCGGCAGGGTCGTGGGCATCCACGCCGGGCGGGTCGCCTCGAAGTCGGTGATGGCTTGCTCGTTCTGCAAGGTCAACGAAATGTCATCGAGCCCCTCAATAAGACGCCACCTCGTATAGTCATCGACCTGAAAACTGACCTGCAGGTCGCCGATAGAGATCTTGCGATCTTCGAGACTGATCGTGAGTTTAGCGCTCGGCTCTGCCTCAAGCGCCGCCCAGATTCGCTCTACGTCAGCCTCTTCCGCTTGAGCCGCAAGCAGACCCTGCTTGCCCGAGTTGCCGCGGAAGATATCAGCAAAACGTGCCGAGATCACGGCTTTGAAGCCGTAGTCGCGCAGCGCCCAGACAGCGTGCTCACGCGACGAACCGGTGCCAAAGTCTGGGCCGGCCACAAGAATCTCGGCGCCCTGGTACTGCGGCTGGTTCAGCACGAAGTCTGCATCTTGGCGCCAGTGATAGAACAGTGCGTCATCAAAGCCAGTCTTGGTGACGCGCTTCAGAAAGTTCGCGGGGATGATCTGGTCGGTATCTACGTTTGAGCGCTTCAGCGGAACCGCGACGCCCGTGAGAGTAGTGAACTTCTCCATGATTTAGGCCTCAACCTTCTCTGCGTCGTGGTTCACGCCATTCTCGGCATCGTGCTGCAGATCCCACGGACTCGACAGGGTGCCGCGAATCGCGGTGGCCGCTGCGACGAGCGGCGACACCAGGTGGGTGCGCCCGCCCTTGCCCTGGCGACCCTCGAAGTTGCGGTTCGAAGTCGACGCGCAACGCTCACCGGGAGCAAGCTGGTCGGGGTTCATGCCGAGGCACATTGAGCAACCGGCAAAGCGCCACTCGCCGCCAAATGCTTCGACGATCTTGTCGATTCCCTCGGCCTCGGCCTCGAGTCGCACGCGGGCAGAGCCAGGCACCACCATTAGGCGCACGCCGTCGGCCTTCTTCTTGCCTTTAATGATGCTTGCGAAGTCACGCAAGTCATCGAGACGAGCGTTGGTACAAGAACCCATGAAGACCGCATCGACGGCAATCTCTTTCATGGGGGTGCCGGCCTCGAGATCCATGTACTCGAGCGCAC
This sequence comes from Leucobacter sp., assembly GCA_033812395.1. Classification (GTDB taxonomy): domain Bacteria; phylum Actinomycetota; class Actinomycetes; order Actinomycetales; family Microbacteriaceae; genus Leucobacter. The sequence goes on from JAPXTT010000036.1 coordinate 4,233, forward strand.
GCTCAGCAGCGGCTCGCTGATTCGGGTCTTCGATCTCAACGGGGTTCGGCACGCTGTCGCTGAGCAGCACACCCTGGCCGGGGTTGGTGCCCCAGGTCACGAAGGGCTCGAGCTCGTTCGCGTCGATGTTAATCTCGGCATCAAAGACGGCCCCCTCGTCGGTGGGCAGCGTCTTCCAGTAATCGACCGCCGCATCCCAGTCGGCACCCTTGGGCGCGTGATCGCGGCCCTTGACGTACTCAAACGTGGTCTCGTCTGGCGCGACCATGCCCGCACGGGCACCAGCTTCGATCGACATGTTGCAGATAGTCATGCGACCGTCCATCGACAGCGCACGAATCGCACTGCCACGGTACTCGAGCACGTAGCCCTGACCCCCGCCGGTGCCAATCTTTGCAATCACGGCCAGAATGATGTCTTTCGCGGTCACGCCGGGGCGCAACTCGCCCTCAACGTTGATCGCCATAGTCTTGAAAGGCTTCAGCGGCAGCGTCTGGGTTGCCATGACATGCTCAACCTCGCTGGTGCCGATGCCGAACGCGAGCGCGCCGAACGCGCCGTGGGTCGAGGTGTGACTATCGCCGCACACCACGGTAATACCGGGCATGCTAAGGCCGAGCTGTGGGCCAACGACGTGCACAATGCCCTGCTCTTTGTCGCCGAGCGGGTGTGCACGCACCCCAAACTCTTCAACGTTCTTACGCAACGTCTCGATCTGCAGACGACTCGTGGGGTCTTCGATCTGCTTCGTGATGTTCAGCGTCGGGGTGTTGTGGTCTTCGGTCGCGATCATCAAATCGACGCGGCGCAGCGGGCGATCGGCTACCCGCAGGCCGTCAAAGGCCTGCGGGCTTGTCACCTCGTGAATCAGGTGCAGGTCGATGTAGATGAGATCGGGGTCACCGTTCTCGCCTTTGACGACTGTGTGCGCATCCCACAGCTTCTCGGCCAACGTGCGGGGTGTGTTACTCATAACTTGCTTCTCTTGTCTCATGCTTCTTAGAGCGCCTTGGCGCAAATGATTTCGGCCATACCTGAACTCCGCGACGGAGCGGTCGAAAACTAGACCCCGTCGCGGCAAGCAAGAAGCAAGAGCCGCGTACGCATAGAGCGATTCTATCAGCCAGAGCAACCCCGAACGGTCACGCGGCTAGCGAACGCCGAGTGCCTTGTCTACTGGTCTTCTCGAGCCCCAAGATGCAGCCTCTCACCCGAAGCAGCGGCAACCCGACGCATCTTGATAAGGCTCGCAATCGTGGCAACCGCCATTGCGGTCACAATGAAACCGAGCGACATCCAGGTGCTAATTTCGGGCACCGGCACATGCTCACCTCCGTTGATGAACGGCAACTCATTTTCGTGCAGCGCGTGCAGCACGAGCTTCACACCAATAAATGCGAGGATCGCGGCAATGCCGTATTTCAGGTACTCAAGCTTGTCGAGCAGACCGCCGAGCAAGAAGTAGAGCTGACGCAGCCCCATCAGGGCGAACACGTTCGCTGTGAACACAATGAACGGGCTCTGAGTGATACCAAAAATCGCGGGGATCGAATCGAGTGCGAAGAGCAGGTCAGTCGTGCCAAGCGAAATGAAGACAAGAATGAACGGCGTCCACATGCGCTTGCCGTTCACCGTGGTGCGCATGTTGCCACCATCGTACGCATCGGTGATCGGCACGAACTTCTTAACCTGGCGAATCAGCCAGCTATCACCCTGCTCAGTGTCTTCGTCGTGGCGAATCTGCTGCCACGCAGTCCAGATCAGCCATGCACCGAAGATAAAGAAGATCCAGATGAAGCGCTCAATCAGCGCGGCGCCCGCGAGAATAAACAGGCCCCGGAAGATCAGTGCCAGCACGATGCCGACCATGAGCGCGCGTTGCTGGTAGGCCTTCGGTACCTTGAAGCTCGCGAGAATCAACACGAACACAAAGAGGTTGTCGATCGAGAGGCTGTACTCGGTGAGCCAACCGGCTAAGAACTCGCTACCGTGTTGCACGTCGCCGAGCAAGAACAGCGCCCCCGCAAATATGAGTGCGAGCAACACATAGAAGCCAACCCAGAGGCTGGCCTCGCGCATTGAGGGCACGTGCGGGCGCTTGATAATGAGCAGCAGGTCGACAATCAGAATGCCGACGAGCAGCACCATCGATCCGATTTCAAACCAGAGCGGTAGAACGGTGGTCATGTATTTCTTTCGGTTCTGTCGCTGCTTTCAGGCAGCGAGGATCGCCGAAAGTCTCTTCCCATCACAGCTGTATTTGCTCATGCAGCCTGCAATGCGCCCGCACCGGCGAGGCGTTCGATGCCTGGCGTACTGACGATGCGAGCGAAACGGAATACTCCCTTTCGAAGCTTCCATTCTATGCAAACTTCCAAGTAGTCGCTCACATCAAACCACTAACATTTACTCCAGACTCCCAAAGCTGAAAGGACGCCCGTGAACGAGCGCCTCAAACCTCCGATCGAACGCAGCACAGAGCGTGGCCCTGGCATCGCGTCGCGCACACTCGCGGGCTTCATTTTCGCGAGTCGCTGGTTGCAGGCCCCGCTCTACCTCGGCCTGATCATCGCGCAGGCCGTGTACGTGGTGCTGTTCTTCGTCGAGCTCTGGCACCTCGTCGAGAACGTCATTGTGACCGGTCACATTACCGAGACCGAGGTAATGTTGAGCGTGCTGGCACTCATCGACATTGTGATGATCGCCAACCTGCTGATCATGGTGATCATCGGCGGCTACGAGACGTTCGTTTCGAAGATCCGTGTCGAGGGTCACCACGACGAGCCTGAGTGGTTGTCCCATGTGAACACCAACCTATTAAAGGTGAAGCTCGCGGTTTCGATCATCTCTATCTCATCGATTCACCTGCTCAAGACGTTCATCGAGGTCGGCCGCATGGACGGCGGCATCGTGAAGAACGCTTCTGGCACAGTGATCTACTCGGGTGAGGGCGTGATGTGGGAGGTGCTGATTCACCTTGCCTTTATCGTTTCAGCGCTCGCACTTGCATGGATCGACCGCATGAGCCAGCACGGCACCCACGGCGGCAAAAACAAATCTTCAGCCGAGACCCTTGCCGACGCACCGAGCGAGCAGGGCAGAGTGGTTACGCTGCATGCCACCCATGCCACCACAGCACCCGACGCCACAGCACCCGACGCCACAACGAACGATCGATATGTCACCGTGCGTCTTCCCGCCGGCTCAGCACTGCCCGAAGGCGCAGAGGTCGTGCGAGACTAGCTCAGCGTCTCGAGCGCAAGATCGGCGCGGTCAGTAATAATTCCGTCGACCCCAAGCGCTACCAGTTCTTTCATGCGAGCGGGATCATTCACCGTCCACACATGCACCTCAACGCCTGCGTGGTGCGCGGCCTCAATCAGCCGAGGGCTGAGCACCCGTACTGGTCCCTGCCGCTCTGGGATTTGCAGCGCATCGAGCCCGTCGAACGCGCGTGCGCGTGCAGCTTGCGGCCCGAAATGCACGGCAAGCAGCAGGCGAATCAGCGCGCCTCGACCGGGTGAGGTTGCGGGGCTGTCTGCCCCTGCCAATCCTCCGGCAACGCGCCTTGCTGCAGCGAGCGCTCGCGCGCGATGCTCATCTGAAAAGCTCGTGAGCAGCACCCGGTCACAGTGCTCCCCAATAATCGTGCCAGCGGGCTCAGCGACGGCGGCCGCCTTGACGTCGATATTGAAGCGCGTTTCGGTGAAATCCTCGAGCGCCTCGCGAAGCGAGAGCAGACCGCCGCGCTCTGCCATCAAATCGGCGAGCTCGGCGTAGCTAACGGCTGCCACAGCACGCTGGTCGCCGGTGACCCTGCCAAGATCTGAGTCGTGAAAGAGCACCACAACCCCGTCGCTCGTGAGGTGGCAGTCCGACTCGACATACACAGAACCGGCCAGAACGGCCGCAGACACCGATGCCCGCGTGTTCTCGACGATGCCGAGCGCCTCGTCGCGTGGCGACACCAGCCCCCGGTGCGCGAACACACGCGGCCTGGAGGTACCGGTGAGGTAGGGGTGCGTCATCGGCGTGCCCTTCGAACGTTGCAGGTGATGCGCCCAGCCTAGCGACCGTGTGATCCGTTCACCTTGCCATTGCCTCGCACAAGTACAATCCCCGTTATGTCACGAGCGCGCAACAAGCATGACAGCCCAGCCGAGGTGTTTCTCGTGTTCTTGCGGCTCGGGCTCACATCGTTTGGTGGGCCCGTCGCACACCTCGGGTACTTTCGCCAGGAGTTCGTGACCAGGCGCAACTGGCTCAGCGAGCAGCAGTTCGCCGAGCTTGTTGCCCTGTGTCAGTTCTTGCCGGGGCCAGCATCGAGCCAGGTGGGCTTTGCAATTGGCCTCGGCCGCGCGGGCTACCGCGGGGCGCTCGCGGCCTGGGTCGCGTTTACTCTGCCATCAGCTGTGTTGATGGTGCTGGTCGCCGC
>JAPXTT010000037.1:0-8637 GCA_033812395.1 Leucobacter sp.
GCCCGGATGGGCTCGTGCTCGAGTGCTACGGCAGCGGCAATGCGCCGATGGCGAGACCGGGCATGGCAGATGTGCTGCGCGAGATATGCAGGGAAATGCCGGTGGTTGCGGTGACCCAGTGCGCGACCGGCGGCGTCGACCCTGATCGCTACGCCGTCGGTGGTGAGCTCGCTGCCACGGGTGTCATCGCTGGTGGCGACATGACCACTGAGGCCGCTCTCGCAAAGCTTGCGTTCGCGATCGACTCGGGCCTCAGCGACGAGAAGCTGCGCGAATTCATGCTGAGCAACATCGTTGGTGAACGCACTGCCTAGCGCTGCCTGATCTGGGCAACGCTGAACCGTGCGACTGAGATCAAGTCGTGCATTCTGCGCACTCAAACGATCAGCTTGTGCACTGTGGGGTCTCGTTCAGCATCTCGGTCAATACGCTGACTGAGTGAAAAACTTTGGGCCTGTCTCCTTACGCCGCTTCCGTGTTCTCGGGCTCGGCTCGTTCGTCGCCGCTGCCCTCACGGTAAGCGCGCTGCTGCTAACCGGTACAGCATCAGCCGCGTCTGCTGCTGCAACGAGATCTGTGCCGCCGCTTTCCGACGCACCCGAACACACGACAGAGATCTGGGTTGATGTCGAGGGCGCCGACGCCCGCACCTCGATCACACACATCGCCGCGCTGCAGGTGCCGGGCGGTTGGAACGACCTAGCCGCCACACAGACGCCGTTCGGGGCCTCCGCAGTGTTTTCTGCCCAGCCTGGTGCCGTTGATATTCGTTTCCGTGTTTCGGCACCGGCGGTCGCTGATATTGCGGTGACCTATGTTGCTGCCGATGGCACGGTGCTCGCTGAGCGATTGCTGCTGAGAACCTCGCTCACACAGAAGATCGCCGATGCAGACGGTTGGATCTCGTGGTCGGCGCTTTCCGAGCAGACCGGAGGCGACCCCGACGCCCCCGACGGCCCTGACGACGCACGCGATCCGCTCGCCCGATCAGGTGCAGATGCGCCGCCACTAGCTTTGGTGCTCATGCCCGTGGCGCTTGTCGCAGTCGGCGTTGCGCTGCTGATCGGAGCACGGCACCGTGCACGTAAACGGCAACTGACCGATCAGATCGAAAGCGAGGCATAACCATGAAGATGCCAGTGTTTTCAACGCCGCTCACCCCTGCACGCCGCTACTTGACAGCCGCAATCGCCGCGACGGTGACCGGGGCGCTCGTCATCATGGCCGCACCCTCGCCCGCACTCGCGCAGAACCCGCAAACGCTTGAGAACCTAGATTCGTTGGTGCAGGTACAGGCGCCCAACTTTTTGCCAGCGCCCAATGCGGTGCCGGCTGTCGAGTCGTTGCTCGGCAGGGGCGCTGAGCTCTCAGACGACCCCGCATCACGGGTCTCGCTCGGCGCCGGGGCTGTAGATCAGACTTCAGTGCTCGTTCGTGTCACCTCGATAGCACCTGCACAAGATCAAACTATCGTCACTGGCGAACAGGCTGCACCAATATTGTTCACGCCCGCAGGGCGTACTGTCTCGACTGTTGTGGTGCTTCCGATTGATCAGGGTTCGATATCACTGTGGTCGACCGAGCAAGCAGCAATACGGGTAGAACCGCTCGCCTACCTCGGAGGGTCTGCCATCGCCCCCGGCGCGACCCACGCCGTGCAAACTCCGGTGCGTCGCGCCGACACCCAACATGGTCTTGCCGCAACCACCCTGAACCAGCATCCGCTCTGGTTTGGTCTCACCGGCGAGGGTGGGGTGCCAAGCAGCGGTGTGCGAAGCACCTATGTCACCCTTGATATCACGCTGCAGACTGCGAATCGGTTGAGCCTCAGTGACGGCCAAGCATTCGAACTCACGGCAGGCAGAAGTGTGGTCACGACCGTCGTCACTGTCGATGAGCGCGGTGGCGTCGCCGCGCAGTTGACGGGTGCCGCAGACACTGCAACCCTCACCGCCGACGTGCTCGGTTGGGTCGCCGAGGCGCCCCTGGATGCTACCCGCGCCAATTTGACAGGCAGCTATGTGGCGAACACCAGCACCGACAATGCACTGCAAGTGCCAATGCGCCGCGGCGTTCAGGGCGAACCAATGCAACTCACTGACTCGCTAGACAGCGACTACGCCCTTGTGCTGCTGAGCGGCACCCCCAAGACTTCGGTCGCCACCACTGTACAGTCAGGCACTGTTTCGGGGCGCTCAGACGGCGCAGCCGTTGATCCAGTGCTCGGCACGCCACCACAGCTTGCCATAGTGCCGGTCTCAGACACACTCGGCACCCTGTCAGTGAGGCAAGGCAGCCTCGATCTCACGGTGCTCCCGCTCGGAGGGTTTCTCGGAGACGCGCAGCGAGAACGGCACGACAACCCCACTATTGCGATCACTTCGCACCAGAACAACACACAAGTCGATATTTCTGACACCGGATACTTCACGCTCGAAGGGTCAGCATCACAGGGAGCAAACTCTATCGACCGGATTGAGCTGAGTGCTGGCTCCGACGGTCAAGAACATTTCGTGGGCACTGCACAACTGAGCTACGGGGACGACTCAGTTTCGTGGAGTTTCGATGCTGCCGCCCCCGACGACGGAACCTACACGTACACAGTGTCGCTCTTTGACCGAGGCGATAGTTCGCACGCCATCGCAACCCAGACAATCACGCTGCACGTCGACACCGCAGAGGCCGCTGAACCGGTCGTCACCCCTGAGGCTCGTGTGCTCAATATGGGTACCGACGACTTCACTATCGACCCCGAAGACGAGCGCCGCGCAATCTTCCAGTCAGACCCAGGTCTTTCGCCCGACGAAATACTCGTCGGGGGTGCGGCCAACGCTACCCCCGAGGGCTTTCTCGGGCGGGTCACCGCGATCAACTTCGTGGGTGGCGTCTGGGCCGTCGACACCGTCGAAGCGAAGATCGAAGAGCTCATCTTCCAGGCAGATATCGATGAGGTCATCGAATACGAGAACGGCGAAGGGGCTGACGGTAAGCCGATCATCGTCACCGATGCCGCAGACACGGTCGACGACCAAGCAGAATTGTTCTCTGGCAGCTACGCGATAGCCGACGAAGAGGGGCATTATGGTGAGACCACCGAGCTCGACCAGGTCGAGCCTGCACCTGAAAGCGGCGACCACGAAGCTGCCTCGCTGCTCACCGGGAATGCGGTAAATCTCGACCTCACCGCAGAAGACTTTGCGCCAGAGCATCAAGCTGATGTCTCGATCGCGTGTACGTCGCTTGCAAACGACCCGCAGGAGCCGCGGGGCGAAGATATCGCTGACGACGGCACCTGGTCGCCGCCGCAGTTGCCACGCACAAACGAAGAGTGCGAAGGCCCGCTTCGGGGCATCAACTTCAAGCGAACCTGGTCCGTCGGCACCGATGCGACTCTTTTGATGCAGCTGAAGAACGGAAAGTTGCTCGTTCAAGATCAGTCGAAAATGACCGAGGCGCAAAAGAAGGCCGAGAAAGAGCGCGCCTTCGGCAACAAGTTCGGCATCGCGGTAAAAGCCTCAGGCGAAGCCTCAGCCACACTCACTTTTCAGCTCGACGTGAAGTTTCACTTCACCTTCAAAAAGAGCAAGAAGATGATCGAGGTAAAGAATTTCAAGGTGCAGGTCGATACCGAGGTCAAAGCGCAGGCGGGCCTCTCGATCTACGCTGAGGTGAACTGGGCGCTCGACCTCACGAAGAAACTCGGCGAAGTACAGCTGCCGAGCGTCACATTTCTCATCGGAGTGGTGCCGGTTGTAGTGCTGAACGACTTCGAAATCGGCGTCAGCGTGAATGCCGGAATCCGTGCTAAGGCAGACATTCCGGTGATCGGAGTATCCCGCGCAGACACATTCGGGTTTACATACAGCTCGGCGGGCGGCTTGAAACGCATCAAGCACTCCGGAGAGACGAAGTATGCAAACTCCTTCGTGAAGGCGCTCGACCCGGTCACCAAGGTGACGCTCTCGGGTTGGGTAAGTGTCGGCCCCGAGATCACCTTCAACAGCAGGATCTACAAGTTCGCTGGCCCGGCGATGACACTCGACGCAGGCGCCGGGGTGCGCGCCGAACTGAAGATCCCGCTCGATGAAGCCTCACCCATCACCGCGACCGTGACTTTGTTTCTAGGGTTCGGCCTCAATGGTAAAGCGAAGCTCACCCTGCTGAGCTGGGAGCTGCTCAACATCACCATCTTCAAGCTGGAATGGGAAACCGAGTTGTGGTCGGGTACCTGGGTGGTCAAGAGCGCTTCGCCCTAATCAAGCACCTCGGCGAGCAGATCGGGGTGATCAAGAAACACCCCGTCGATGCCGGTTGAAAGGATCAGCCGCCATTCATCGCGCCACTCACCCCACTCAGCGCGCTGCGTGCTCGTACGAAAACCGGGCACCAGAAAACCATTCTCGGGGCGAAGGGTCCAAGTGAATACCCGCAGGTCGCGGGCATGCGCTCGAGCGACAACGTCTTGCACGCCGATCGCCAAACCTTCGCTATTCACCCTCAGCAGGTCTCGCTTTGACAGGCTGATGCCGTGCACGCGCCCCACAAGCGAATCGAGGCCGATATCGCTGCGGTACCACTCATACTCGTGAGCCTCTGTGCAAAACTTTGAGATCTGATCGGGCGGCGATCCCGCACTCTCCATCAAAAATATGAGCTGCGCGGGCGTACCCAACTCACGAAGCCGATCAAGCGGGTCAATCTCGAAGCACTCGATCGTGAGCAGTTCAGGCTTTTCGTCCCAGCCACGCTGCGCCAACTCGGTCAGCATCAGGTGCACGAGGTCATGCCCCTGCTGCTGCAAGAAGTCGACGTGTTTCAGCTCGATCACGAGGCCAACAGGCTGCTCGTGAGCCGCGTTCCACTCGTCGACGAGCTGCAACAGATCATGCAGACTTAGCATGCGCTCGGCATCATCAAAAACGGTGTTGTCGGCACGTAGCTCTGGCACGCGCTCTCGGCAACGCAGCGTCGCAAGCTCTGCCCAGGTGAAGTCTTCGGTAAACCAACCGGTGAGCGTCACCCCGTCGACCACCTTCGTGGTGCGCCGATCGGCAAATTCTTCATGGTCTGCGACGTCGGTAGTGCCCGAGATCTCGTTCTCGTGGCGAATCACAATCACGCCATCGCTCGACACCACCAGATCGGGCTCTACCGCGTCAACTCCCTGTGCAAACGCGAGCAGATATGCCGAAGCGGTGTGCTCAGGGCGGTACCCGCATGCTCCGCGGTGACCGATGAGCAGTGGCCGAGAGTGTGGGGGCAGTCCAGACGTCATTTACGCAACTTTAGGGCACGATGGTTTCGAAACAGTGAATTGCGATGCCCAAAACGAGATGTCGCTCTTGGCGAACGAGCACGATCCAGCGTAGACACTCAGCTAACTCTGTTGCCAGATCGCTAGGATTAATACACGTACCCGACCCAAAAAGGATCCCGTGCCATGAGTAATCCAGCTCTTTCAAATAACCCGGCTCTGAACGGCAAAACTCTCACCGCTGAAGAGTTGAACCGCATTTACGATCAGCCTGCCGCAAATCTACAGCGCCCAGGCATCGACGCCGCAGCAACCTCTGCATCGACCGTCGGCGCGGCCGCACACTCGGGCTTCGGCACGCAGCCACCTGCCGCTGGCAGCGACCAGCCGATGACATTCGAGAACACCATCAGTAAGACGGTATTCCTGTTTATCTTGGTCGTAGCTGGCGCAGCACTCGGCTGGTGGATGCCAATTCTGATGATTCCGGGCGCAATTGTCGGCCTCGTGCTCGGTCTTGTCAACTCGTTCAAGAAACAGCCCAGTGTGCCTCTCATCATCGGTTACGCCGCGGCGCAGGGCATGTTTCTTGGTGGGTTCTCGATGTTCATGGAGGGCATGTACCCCGGCATCGTGATGCAGGCGGTGCTCGGCACCATGTCGGTGTTCGCGGTCACGCTGCTGCTGTTCCGCAATGGCAAGGTGCGCACGAGCCCCAAGATGACCAAGATCTTCATGATTGCGATGTTCGGCTACCTGGCGTTCTCGCTTGTCAACGTGGTGCTCATGCTCACCAACGTCGTTACGGATCCATGGGGGCTGCGCAACGGCTGGGTCGGCATCGCAGTTGGCGCATTCGCGGTACTTCTCGCGGCCTACTCGCTCGTGATGGACTTCGAGCTCATCAAGAACGGCGTCGAGAACCGCGTACCCGAGAAGTGGGGCTGGTCGGCAGCTTTCGGGCTCATGGTCACACTGATCTGGCTCTACGTCGAGATTCTGCGCATCATCGCGATTTTCCGCGGCGACTAATTATTAGTTCATTTATAAGGATCAAAGCCGGTGGCAAGGCATACGCCTCGCCACCGGCTTTTTGCGTGTATCGCCTTCTTGTGAGATAAGACTCCCACCTGGGGCAAGTCATTGCGGTGTACACGGCCTACTGCATCTCAGGACCGCACACGCGCCCCGGCACTACGACACCACTCGTTTCTGGGAATAAGAAAAGGGGCGCCGAAGCGCCCCTTTTCTTATTCCCACTCGATTGTTCCCGGCGGTTTCGACGTGACGTCGAGCACCACACGGTTCACCTCGGGCACCTGGTTGGTGATCTTGTTCGAGATGCGAGCCAGCACGTCATAGGGCACACGTGTCCAGTCTGCGGTCATCGCATCTTCAGAAGACACCGGGCGCAGCACAATCGGGTGTCCATAGGTGCGGCCGTCGCCCTGCACGCCCACCGAACGCACGTCGGCGAGCAACACGACCGGGCACTGCCAGATAGAGTTGTCGAGGCCTGCGGCGGTCAGCTCAGCGCGCGCAATCGCGTCTGCCTCGCGCAGCACCTCGAGGCGCTCACGGGTCACCTCGCCCACGATGCGAATGCCAAGGCCAGGGCCGGGAAACGGCTGACGGCCAACAATCGCCTCGGGAATACCGAGCTCGCGGCCAATCGCACGTACCTCGTCTTTAAAGAGAGCACGCAGCGGCTCGATGAGGTCAAAGTCGAGGTCATCTGGCAGCCCACCGACATTGTGGTGGCTCTTGATGTTGGCAGTGCCGGTACCGCCGCCAGACTCAACGACGTCGGGGTACAGCGTGCCCTGCACCAAGAACTTCACCGACTCCCCTGTGGCAGCTGCCTCGGCGACGAGGTCACGCTGTACCTGCTCGAACGCACGAATGAACTCGCGGCCGATGATCTTTCGCTTCTCTTCAGGGTCAGTCACACCTTCGAGGTGACCCAAGAACGTGTCTGCGGCGTCAACGGTGATAAGGCGCACACCGGTCGAGGCGACGTAATCGCGTTCTACCTGCTCGCGCTCACCCTTGCGCAGCAGTCCGTGGTCAACGAACACTGCGGTGAGCTGATCGCCAATGGCCTTATGCACGAGTGCGGTCGACACGGCAGAGTCAACGCCGCCTGAGAGCGCCGAGATCACACGGGCGCCACCAACCTGCGCACGAATCGCCTCTACCTGCTCGGCAATCACGTTGCCAGCTGTCCAGTCAGCAGGAATTTCAGCGACGTGGTGCAAGAAGTTCTCGAGCACGCGCTGACCGTGGTCAGAGTGCTTCACTTCGGGGTGCCACTGCACGCCGTACAGTTTACGTTCGGGCGACCCAAACGCCGCGACCGGGGTCAATTCGGTGCTCGCGTACACGTCGAAACCCTCGGGCGCTTGTTGCACGGCGTCGCCGTGACTCATCCAGACATTCTGCGTCGCGGGCTGGCCGCCAAGAATCGCGCCGCCGTCACCGAGCACAGTCGCCTCGATCGCGCCGTACTCACGATCACCAGTGTTGCCCACCGTGCCGCCAAGCGTGTGCGCCATCACCTGAAAGCCATAACAGATACCGAGCATGGGCACACCAAGCTCGAAAATCTCAGCGTCAAACTGCGGGGCACCCTCTTCATACACCGATGAAGGGCCGCCCGACATCACGATGCCGAGCGGGTGTTTCTCGCGAACCTCTTCAGCAGTAATGGTGTGCGGCACCAACTCCGAGTACACGCCAGCCTCACGCACACGACGTGCGATCAGCTGCGCATACTGCGCACCAAAATCAACGACGAGCACCGGACGGTGCGATTGGGTGGCGTTCATACGTTGCCTTCCGTAATGGATTCGGGTGACGAGGCCCGAGACACTGTCTCAGCTGGCCCAACGTCGTGGGAGTTGAGAAGCGCCTTCACCTCGCGCGCGGTGCGCACCTCGAGAAAGAACGACATCAGTGGAATCACGCCACCAAGCGCGAGCAGCAGAAACCGCATGAATGACCAGCGCATCGGGCTCCACAGCATGAAGTTTGAGATGAGATATACAACGTAGAACCAGCCGTGCGCAATCAGAATCGCCTTAAACAGGTCAAAACCCTGCGGCACAAAGTCAGCCTGAACGCCCTCGGGCGCAAGTGGCTCGAACTTGGCGAAGCCATCAGGGGTAAACAAGAACAGCTGCACCCCGAAGGCATATTTCATTACCATTACCGCGCACAGCAGTAATAGCATAACGCCGGTGATGACCGAGGTGACCTTATAGATGCCGAGGGCTCTGCGAATACGTGGATAGTCGACGGGCTTGGGCTGCAAAACCATGATGTCTATTCTATCTCGCGCCCGCTGGCAGCTTGCTCAGCCTCAGCCGCCGCGAGCAGCTTCA
>JAPXTT010000038.1:0-8563 GCA_033812395.1 Leucobacter sp.
CACAGGCGAACCTGTCTCAACGGCCTCGCCCTCTGCGCCGTGCAACGCGAGTACCACGCCAGCGTATGGCGAGGGCAACTCTACGATGCTCTTCGCAGTCTCGACTTCGGCGATCGCCTGGTCGATCGCAATAGTGTCACCGACCGATACCATCCAACGCACGATAACCGCCTCGGTGAGCCCCTCACCAAGGTCGGGCAACAAGAATACTTTCGCAGCCATCGCTACTCCTCCCAGTGCAGCGAATCAATCGCATCGATGACACGGTCTACGTCGGGCAGATACCAGTGCTCGAGTTTCGGTGGCGCGAATGGAGTGTCGAAGCCTGTCACCTTACGAACGGGAGCCTCAAGGTGTTCGAAGCATTGCTCAGACACACGAGCTTGAATCTCTGAGGCGACGCTCACAAACCCCGGCGCTTCAGAGATCACCACGGCGCGGCCGGTCGAACGCACCGCACGCATCACAGTCTCGTCGTCAAACGGGGTGAGGGTGCGCACGTCAACCACCTGCACACTGTGGCCGTACTCAGCGGCAACGTCCGCAGCCTCAAGCGCAATCTGCACCGAGGGGCCGTACGCGATCAGGGTGACATCGCTGCCCTCTCGCGCGACTGTTGCTTCGCCGAGCGTAGCCACAACGCTCGTATCAACCTGGCCTTTCGACCAGTACAGTTTCTTCGGCTCCATGAACACGACGGGGTCGGGTGAAGCGATCGCAGCACGCAACAGCGAGTACGCCTCTTGCGGGGTCGCGGGCGAGACCACCGTCAGGCCCGGGGTATGGGTGTAATACGCCTCAGAAGAGTCGCAGTGATGCTCGACGCCACCAATGCCCCCACCGAAGGGAATACGAATCACTATCGGCAGGCGCAGCACCCCCTGAGTGCGGTTGCCCATCTTTGCAACGTGACTCACAATCTGCTCGAACGCGGGGTAGGCGAAGGCGTCGAACTGCATCTCGACCACGGGTCGCATTCCGTTCATCGCCATGCCCACCGCGCTGCCGACAATGCCTGACTCAGCGAGCGGCGTGTCAAAGCAGCGAGCCTCACCGAAACGCTCAGTCAGCCCGTCTGTCACACGAAACACGCCACCGAGCGCTCCAACGTCTTCACCAAAGATCAGTACACTCGGGTCTTCTGCGAGGCTATGGGCGAGGGCGAGATTCAGCGCAGCTGCCATGGTCATCGTCTGCACGGTTGCGGCTTGTACTCCCGGCGCATCTACAGCCCTCAGCGCATCTTGCATCACCACAGCGCTCATGCCGTCACCTCGGTTCTCTCAATCTCGTCTTGCAACAACGCCCACTGTGCAGCCAGTGCGGCGGGGCGTTCAGCAAAGACATGCGCAAAAAGCTCTTCAGGATTCAGGGTGATCTCGCGATTCATCGCCTCACGTAGTTTGCTCGCGATGGCTTCGGCATCGGCCGCAAAGCGCTGCTCAGCTGCGTCGTCAAGCACTGCAGCATCGCGCAGATGCGCTCGAAGCCGAACCAGCGGGTCGCGACTGATCCATTTCAGCACCTCTTCGCGGTCTCGGTATCGCGTGTCGTCATCTGCGTTTGTGTGGGCCTGCATGCGGTAGGTGTGTGCTTCGACGAGTGTCGGGCCTGATCCCGCTCGTGCCCGTGACACCGCTTCACCGAGCACCGAAAGCACTGCCGCCATGTCGTTACCGTCAACTCGTTGCCCGTGCATGCCGTACCCAATCGCCTTGTGCGCCAGCGATAGTGCAGCGCTCTGACGTGAGAGTGGCACTGAGATCGCGAACTCGTTATTTTGCACGAAGAACACGACCGGCAGCCCAAATACCGCAGCAAAGTTCATCGCCTCGTGAAAGTCGCCCTCGCTCGTCGCGCCATCGCCGCACATCGCGAGCACCACGGTCTCTTCGCCACGCAGCTTGGCCGCGTGAGCGAAGCCCGCTGCGTGCAGCAACTGCGTGGCAAGCGGGGTCGCCTGCGGTGCCACGCGATGGTCGCGAGAATTGTAACCAGAGTGCCAATCACCACGCAGCAACACCATCGCGTCTTCGGGTGATACCCCTCTGGCCATCACCGCCACCGAGTCGCGATACGTCGGAAACAACCAGTCGTCTGCACCAAGCACAGCAGCCGCGGCAATCTGGCAGGCCTCTTGTCCGTGCGACGAGGGGTAGACCGCAAGGCGGCCCTGTCGAACGAGTGCGTTGCACTGCTCGTTGATGCGACGCCCCTTGACGAGATCTGCGTAACATTCGACGAGTACCTCAAGGGTCGGGCTCTGGTACCGCTCATGCATCGTATGCGCGCCGTGCTCATCAATGAGCTGCACTGGCTGCTCGTCTGGCAATTGTGCGGCATCTGCGACACGCATGACTCCCCCTCGAATCTAGATCAACAACTGCTCTCATTCTTACGGAAACATTGCAGATGTACAGCATTTCTCGCAATTGCTTTACAGATCGACAATGGTTTTTAGCAATTTTGCTCAATGTGTTCAGCACTTTGCTCGCGATCACCCTCGCAGAACAAGCGCTGACACAGCAGGCACGTTCGCATTGCGACACAACAGCCGCTGCCCGCAGAAACGCAAAACGGCCCGCAAACTCTCATTTTCGAGAGCTTCGCGGGCCGTTCGTTTGCCGTGCCGCAGCACAGACTCTTTGCGTTTACTGAGCTGAGAGAATCTCTTCGCAGCTGATGGTCTGCCCCATCACCTGAACGCTAGCTGCACCATCGAGGCACGCCTGCGCGGCATCCATGAGTTCGGTGCCGCCGCCTGCCATCATCGCGGCCGCAGCAATCATCGACATTATGAACACGATGAGCAGAATGCCCTCGATCACAGTCAACACAGAGCCAATAATGATCGCTGCGAGAGCGAGGCCGTTCTTCTGGCCAGCCTTCTTCGACTTCACCATCGCAACGATGCCAAGAATCAGGCCAACGGGCGGAATAAAGATGGCGAGAATCAGTGCAGCGATGCTAAGGCCATTGCTCGGCGCGGGTGTCGCGGCGGGCGCAGCGCCCTGGTACACCGGAGATGAAGGCGGTGCGGGTGACACTGGCGGTACGGGGTTTTGTGGCATCTCGGGAGTGCTCATGTCAGTGGTCCTATCTTGATTGGGTCGCTTGGGTGAAACGCTCTGCACCCAGAATACGCCTGAACTCGCGAGATATCAGGCAACTGGGCAGTCATTGCACGCAGATTGCGCAAGTTGATGCAGTACCCGGGCACACGCCTGAGCTGTCAGCCGTTAAATTGCCAGTCGTTCTTTTACCACAGCAGCGAGGTCGTTTGCGAGTTGCTGTGCTTGTGCTTCGTGAGCTGCCTCAACCATCACGCGCACCACGGGCTCCGTGCCCGAGGGGCGAAGCAGCACGCGGCCGTCGCCACCAAGTGCGATCTCAGCCTGCGCAACGGCGTGCTGCAACACTTCATCGCTGTTGGTGCGGCTGCGGTCAACACCGCGCACGTTTACCAGCACCTGCGGGTACACCGTCATGCACTCTGCAAGCTCTGCGAGCGACTTGCCGGTGCGCTTCATTTCGGCGGCAAGATGCAACCCGGTGAGAATGCCGTCGCCAGTGGTGGCGTAGTCGCTCATGATGACGTGGCCAGACTGCTCCCCGCCAAGCGACAAGCCGTCGGCGTTCAGCCGCTCAAGCACATAGCGATCACCCACTCCGGTTTCGACCACGTCGATTCCGTTGTTTGCCATTGCAAGCTTCAAACCAAGGTTACTCATTACGGTGGCGACGAGCGTGTTCTGCACGAGTTTGCCGCGGGCAGACATAGACAGAGCGAGGATCGCCATAATCTTGTCGCCATCGATCATATTGCCGGCCCCGTCAACTGCGAGGCAGCGGTCTGCGTCGCCGTCGTGAGCGATGCCGAGATCAGCCCCGTGTGCTAGCACCGCTGCCATCAACGGCTCGAGGTGCGTCGAACCGACACCGTCATTGATATTGAAGCCATCGGGGTCGTTTCCGATTACCGTGACCTTCGCACCTGCGTCGCTGAAGACGTCTGGCGAAATGCCAGCGGCTGCCCCGTGAGCGCAGTCGAGCACGACGTGCAACCCATCAAGTCGCACACCCTCGAGCGTGCCAAGCAAGTGCACCAGGTAACGGTCTTCAGCATCGGCGAAGCGGCGAATGCGCCCCACCTCACGGCCCGTGTTGCCTGCGTGCGGCTTGGCCATAGCGGCCTCAATATCGTCTTCGACGTCGTCGGCAAGCTTGAGGCCGCCCTTTGCGAAAAACTTGATGCCGTTGTCAGGCGCGGGGTTGTGCGAGGCTGAGACCATCACGCCAAAGTCTGCGTCGGTGTCGGCAACCAGATAAGCCGCCGCGGGAGTCGGAATGACCCCTGCTTCGAGCACGTCGACGCCCGCAGACGCGAGACCGGCTGCTACCGCAGCTGCGATGAACTCGCCCGAGACCCGGGGATCGCGCGCTACGACAGCGCGGGCCCTGCGGCTCTCGGCGCGCGCTTCTCGACCCAGCACAAAGGCTGCAGACTGGGCGAGGCCCAGGGCCAGCTCGGCGGTGACATCCACCCCAGCCAGACCCCGGACCCCGTCGGTGCCAAATAGGCGACCCATGCGAGTACCCGCGCTGCTTAACGCTTCGAGTACTGAGGCGCCTTGCGGGCCTTCTTCAGACCAGCCTTCTTGCGCTCGATCACGCGAGCGTCGCGGCTCAGGAAGCCGGCCTTCTTCAGCGTCGGGCGGTTGTGCTCAGCATCGATCTCATTCAGTGCACGTGCGATCGCGAGGCGAAGCGCACCTGCCTGACCCGAGGGGCCGCCACCCTTGATGCGGGCGGTGATGTCGTACGAACCGTTCAGCTCAAGCACGGTGAACGGATCGGTGATCAGCTGCTGGTGCAGCTTGTTCGGGAAGTACTCGGCGAGCTCGCGACCATTCACGGTCATGGTGCCGCTGCCAGGTACGAGGCGCACGCGGGCAATAGCCTGCTTGCGACGGCCAACCGCTGCACCAGAAACAGTGAGTGCGGGGCGAGGGGCCTGCACAGTTGCCTGCGACGCCGGGGTCTCAGTGGTGTAGCTCTCGACGGCCACGTTCTCTTCAGTCACTTTGAAAGTCCTTTTCTCAGGCTTGGCGCTTACTGCGCAACCTGGCCGATGGTGTACGTGGTGGGCTGCTGCGCGGCGTGCGGGTGCTCAGCGCCTGCGTAGACCTTCAGCTTGCGAAACTGGTCGCGGCCCAGCGAGTTCTTGGGGAGCATGCCGCGGATGGCACGCTCGACGACGCGCTCGGGCTTGCTTCCGATCATCTCGGTGTAGCTGGTGGTACGAAGGCCACCGGGGTAGCCCGAGTGGTCATAGTACTTCTTCTTCGACGCCTTGTTCGCGGTCAGAACGACCTTGTCAGCGTTGATGATGATGACGTGATCGCCCATGTCCATGTGAGGGGCAAAGGTGGTCTTGTGCTTGCCGCGCAGAAGCGCAGCTGCCTGGGTTGCGAGGCGGCCGAGAACCACGTCGGTGGCGTCGATGACGAGCCAGTCGTGCTTCTGCTCAGCGGCCTTCGGCGAATAAGTGCGAGTCACAGTGTGCTGCTTTCGTTCGAAATGGAGTCGTTCGTGGATCCCTCCCCTGCCGAGTCTTTGCTGCCTTGCTCAGGCGAAAGTTCATCGGCCCTGGGGGGCTCACATTCGGGTGCTGATGCACCAAGGGTCTACTTTAGCACAGTATCGTCGACTAGGTCGGGTCGCCTGGCCCGGGTCTGCTCTGCCCTCGCCTCAAGTTCGTGGTCGGGCGGGTAGACGATCTCTTCAAGCGAAAGCCCGTGAGCTGGCATCACGGTAAAGCGGCTGGTGCGTTCGCGTGCGTCGCGCAGCCGCACGAGATCGTCTTTGCTGATCCTCGCGCTGCCAACCGCGACCACCGAACCGACAATCGCTCGCACCATGGAGTGACAAAACGCGTCAGCCTCGATGGCCACGGCGAACGCACCGTCTTCGGCTCGCCGCCAGTCAAAACGCAGTAGCTCTCGCACAGCCGTTGCCCCCTCGCGCGCCTTGCAGAAAGTCGTGAAATCTTGCAGCCCGAGCAATTCATCACTCGCCTGCTGCATCGCTCCAAGGTCGAGCAGCTTTTGCACTTCGGCAGTAAAGCGCGAGGTCAGCGGATCGCGGTTGGTACTCATGTCGCGTAGCCGGTACTCGTATCTGCGCTTCAGTGCACCAAATCTCGCGTCGAATGCCTGCGGCACCTCACGTACCCCGTGCACCACCGCATCAGAGCTGCCGCGTCTCGCAAGCACCCCGTTCAGGCGCCGAGGCGATATTCTCACAGCAAACTCGTCTGCGACGTCAACATGTGCCACCTGGCCACGCGCGTGCACACCAGCGTCGGTGCGACCACCGACCACCAAGCGCGGGCGCGACTCTTCGCTTTCTGCGCGCAACAGCACCCCGAGTGCCGCCTCAATCTCGTCTTGCACGGTGCGCAGCCCCGGCTGCGACGCCCACCCGTGAAAATCGGTGCCGTCGTAGCCAATATCAAGGCGCAGTCGCATGGGCTAAAATATACAGGTTATGGCAGGCGTCGCTCCATTGGCGGCGCGCCCTGGTGTCGTTGCCGCACACCCAGCATGAGCCCGCGTTCTGCGCAGCACCCCTATACGGATGACTTCTAGTTTTACCCCACACAATTCGACTACCAGCGCCGACAAGCGACCCTGGCGACTCAGCGGGCTTGACGGGCTGCGAGCCATCGCCGTCGCGATGGTCGTGGTCTACCACCTCACCCCCGAGGCACTGCCCGGCGGCTTCTTTGGCGTCGATGTGTTCTTTGTGATCAGCGGGTTTCTGATCACCACGCTGCTGCTGTCGGAGCATCGCCGCAATGGCGGCATCGCCCTCGCCGACTTCTGGCGGCGGCGCGCTCGGCGGCTTCTGCCCGCACTGGCCCTCGTGATTCTGGTGAGCACGAGCGCTGCGCTGCTCGCTGGCAAAGAGCTACTCGTCAGCATTGGCGCACAGATCACCGGCGCCTCGCTCTTCATCGCGAACTGGGTATACATCGCTCTCGGCACTGACTATTTCGCGGTCGAGAACCCCGAGCTTTTTCGCAATACCTGGTCACTCGCGATCGAAGAGCAATTCTATGTGATCTTGCCGCTCGCGCTGATTGTCGCGCTACGCATGCGGTCTCGCGCTACACGAGTGCTCAGTTTTGCCCTGCTTGGCATCGCCTCTGCAGTGTGGATGAGTGCGCTTTTCGCGCAGGGCACCTCGACTACGCGGGTGTACTTTGGCACCGACACACACGTGTTCGGCCTGTTGCTTGGTGTCGCCCTCGCATGCGCGCTCACGCCGCCCTTGCGTCAGGCATCGGGGCGCGCAGCATTGCGAGTCTGGCAGCAACTGAGCTTGCTGTTTGCCGGTATCGCAGGGCTTTCGATGCTCGGCTGGCTCGCTTTCACCGTGCGCGAGGGCAGCCCTGAGAGCTTCATGGGTGGCTTTCAGCTCGCGACGCTTGCTGTGCTCGTGGTCGTGTGGGCAGCTACTCGCGACGGCAGCTGGCTTGGACGTGCGCTCGATATTCAACCACTGCGTTGGATCGGCGAACGCTCATACGGCATCTATCTCTGGCACTGGCCATTACTGCTGATCGTCGCTGAGTTCGGCGCAGACGCTGGCGCTGACCCCTGGGTCGTTGCAGCGCTCACATTGGTACTCACTCTTGCACTTGCTGCGATCTCTTACCGCTTCGTTGAGCAACCTATCCGTCAGCTCGGACTTCGCCGAGCCGTGGCGAGTGTGCTGCGCCCGGTTCGTCTTCGCGGGCGAAGCCTTGCCACCGGTGTAATAGTCATCGCGCTCGTGGTTATTACGTTGCCGGCAAGCGTCTACGCCGTGTCGATCGCCCCCACACCGGCTACGTCGTCAGAGGTCGTCTCTCGTGGCCAAGAGACTCTGCTCAATCAGGGGCAGCGCACCGTTCGTCAGCAGACTCAGCAACCCACTCGCGAGGTGCAGGCTGCTGCCGACGAGTCTGATGCTACTGATGCCTCGCTGCTGCCGAAAGGCCTCGGCACTGATTGGGCGGCAGCACCGCGCTTCGACCCCCCGAAGCCCAAGCCCATTGAGAGCTGGGAGATCTACGCGGTCGGCGATTCAGTCATGCTCGCGAGTGCCCCCGAGCTCGCCGCGGAATTCCCTGAGATGTGGATCGACGCAGATGTGTCTCGGAGCTTTGCCTTTGGCGTCGGTCTCACAGAGCAACTCGCTGCAGCTGGCCAGCTCAGACCCGTGCTAGTGGTTGGCCTCGGCACGAACGGACCTGTAGATAACAGCGACCTCGATCGTTTGCTACTCGCCGCTGATGGCAGGCGCATGGTCATCGTAAACGCTTATGCAGATCGCTGGTGGATACCTGAGGTGAACCAAAAGCTACGCGCGTTCGCAGACGCAAATCGAGGTGTCACTCTCGCCGACTGGGCGAGCGCAATTGCGCAAATACCCGGTGGGCTCGCAGGCGACGACATTCACCCAAACCCGAGTGGCGGTGTAGCCTACGCGCATGCAGTACAGCAGGCACTTGATG
>JAPXTT010000039.1:0-8303 GCA_033812395.1 Leucobacter sp.
GTGAATTTGAAACTGGCTACCGCCGGTGAACTCGATACCGAACGTGAAACCACCGCGCAGCAGCGGGCCCACAATGGCGATCACTATCATCACCGCAGCGATCAGATACCAAGTCTTACGACGACCGATGAAGTTGATCGACTTCTCGCCAGTGTAGAGAGCGTTGCCGAAATCGGCGAATGTGCTGCGAGCCATGATCAGCTCTCCTTTCCGGTCGATGCAGTGCCTGAAGATTCAGCGGCCTTGCGCTCGGCGATAGTCTGTCGTTTCGCCGCTTCTTTTTGTGCACCCTTGGCTTTCTTGCCTGCACCGCGCGATGCAACCGTGGGCTCACGAAACTGTGCGCGGCCACGGTAGACGGCACCCAGCTGCCTCGGGTCAAGACCTGAGAACTTGTGGCCTTCAGAATAGAACTTGGTGCGCGCCAGCAGTGTCATGACCGGGTGCGTGAACAGCGCCACAACAAGCACATCGACAAGGGTGGTTAGGCCGAGCGTGAACGCGAAGCCTCGCACACTGCCCACCGCAAGAATGAAGAGAATCGCTGCTGCCAAGAAGTTAATGCCGTCAGAGGCAAGCACAGTACGAATCGCCTTCTTCCATCCGTTCTCAACCGCGCGGTCAAGCGAAAAGCCGTCGCGCAACGCATCACGAATGCGTTCGAAGTAGACGATGAACGAGTCGGCGGTAATACCAACCGCAACGATGATGCCGGCGACGCCCGCGAGCGAGAGACGGTACCCCTGTCGCCACGAGAGTAGCGTCAACAACAGGTAAGTGAGTACGCCTGCGATCGCTAGTGAAGTGACCGTGACGGTGCTCAGCGCTCGGTATTGGAACATCGAGTACACGACCACAAGCAACAGACCGATGAGGCCTGCGAGTAAGCCGGCCTGCAGCTGGTTCGAACCGAGTGTTGCCGATATGTCTTCTTGGCTCTGCACAGTGAAGCCGATCGGCAGCGCTCCAAACTTCAGTTGGTTCGCGAGTACCTGCGCCGACTCCTGGGTAAAGTTGCCACTGATCGACGGGCGCCCATCAAGAATTACGCCGTTCATAGTCGGCGCCGAGAGCACCTTGCTGTCGAGCACGAAGGCAAACATGTTTGCGGGCTCTGGCTGCCCGTACATGCGCGTGCTGATCTCACCAAAGGTCTTGGTGCCCTGCTTATCGAGAGTGATCTGCACCACCCACTGACCGGTACTCGCACCAGTCGAAGTCGAGGCGACCTGTGCCACAGCATCAGTAATAGTCTCGCCACTCATCTCGACCGGACCAAGAATGTACTTGTACAGGCCGGTGTCATCACAGGTGACAAGCGGGCGATCAGCAGGTGCCTCACTCAGCCCAAGCGTTTCTTCGGCACTACAGGTGAAGTTGTTGAACTTCTGCATCAGGCCTTCGGTCAGCCATGCCTGGTCATATGCGGTCTCAGGGATGGACTCTGGGTCGATCGCTGACGTGTCGCCAACCGCGCCGTCCGCTGCCGCGGCGCCTTCTGCTGCTGCGGTGCCGTCTGTTGCCGCATCGGCCTCTGCAGCCGTGTCAGTCGTTACTGCGTCATTTGCTGCTGTGGGGTCGCCAGGCTCAGCCTCGGCCGTTGCGCTGGCGTCTGTCGCAGCGGGGTCAGTGGCTGTTCCAGTGTTTGCGCCAAGGAACAGCACCGGACGGAAGTCGAGCTTTGCCGACGCCTCGATGCGCTGCAACGTGGCGTCGTCAGCCTTGCCGGGAATCGAGACAGAAATGTTCTGGCTGCCCTGAGTCGTGATCTCAGCTTCAGAGACGCCTGACGCGTCAACGCGCTGCCGAATGATCTCAACCGCTTGTTGCAGCTGCTCACCCGATACCGACTGCCCATCAGCGAGCTTCGGCGCGAGAATGATCTGCGTCCCACCCTGTAGGTCAAGGGCGAGCTTCGGAGTCCACGTGGCGCCGCCACGCCATACGCCAATCGCGATCACACCGATGAGAGCAACGATGATGACCAGCAACGTGGTTAGCGAGCGCCATGCTCGCTTCACTGCGGGTGACTGCGCCACGAAACAACTTCTTTCTTCATGCACACTGCGCCTGAGCGCGTCTGACGGGTTGGGAGATGCCGGCGGCCCCAACGTACCGGCAAGAGCGGGTTACGCCTTTGGCGCGTCGCCCTCTTCGTTCTTCGGGTCTTCGGCGACGGTCTGGTCGGTGGTTGCAGCCTCGACGGTATCTGCAGCCTCAGCCTTGACCTCGCTGACACGCTCGCCGAACTCCGGGTCGTCATCAGGTGCGAGCTCGCTGCTCGGTGCAGACTCAGTAGGAGCATCCGCGGGAGTAATAATCTGTCCGATTGCGTTACGGTGCACCACAATGCTCGAGTCGCCGCTGCGCACGGAGACGCGGTTTTCTTCTTCATCGACCGACTCGATAGTGCCAAAGATACCCGACTGCAGCATCACCTGAGCGCCTGGGCGCACGTTGTTTTGCATCTCTTGCTGTGCTGCTTGACGCTTCTTGCCGTTGCGGAACATGAAGAAGATGAGTACGGCGATCAGGCCGAACATAACGAGTGATAGCGGATCCAGAGCCACGGTGGTCCTTTCGAAGGCACATTACGAGCGGAGTACGGCGAGGGTCACGCCAAACCACACCAGCCTACACTGCGTCAGGCAGTGCAATACCTGTGTGTTCCCAGCCCCGTCTTGTCGCGATGCGGCCACGAGGGGTTCGGCTGAGCAAACCTGCCCGTACCAGAAACGGCTCAACAACCGCCTCAATCGTTTCAGCTTCTTCACCTACCGAAACCGCGAGCGTAGTGAGACCCACAGGGCCTCCCCCAAATCGTTCAACCACAGCGTGCAACACTTCACGGTCGAGCCTGTCGAGTCCGTGTGCATCGATGTCGTAGAGGGCGAGCGCTGCCTGCACTGCCTTCAGGTCACCAGGCGTGTCGTGCACGAGGCTGTAGTCACGTACACGACGCAGCAGGCGGTTCGCGATGCGCGGCGTGCCGCGCGAACGGCCGGCGATCTCTTCGACACCCACGGGATCAATTTCGAAGCCGAGCAGGCCCGCCGCGCGGCTCACGACCGAGGCAAGCTCGTCTTCAGCATAGAACTCGAGGTGCGCGGTAAACCCAAAGCGATCGCGCAACGGGTTCGGCAGCAGCCCCGCGCGCGTAGTAGCGCCGACGAGCGTAAACGGCGCAAGCTCGAGCGGGATCGAGGTTGCACCCGCCCCCTTGCCCACCATGATGTCGATCTTGAAGTCTTCCATCGCAAGATACAGCATCTCTTCAGCGCTGCGCGCCATGCGGTGAATCTCATCGATGAAGAGCACCTCGCCGGGCGTCAGCGCCGAGAGCACCGCGGCCAGGTCACCCGCGTGCTGAATCGCGGGGCCCGAGGTCTGGTGCAGTGGTTTGTCAAGCTCTGCCGCCACGATCATAGAGAGCGTCGTCTTGCCAAGCCCCGGTGGGCCTGCAAGCAGAATGTGGTCTGGCGTGCGCTGCTGCATAAGCGCTGCGTCGAGCAGCAAGCGCAGCTGCCCACGCGCCTTTGCCTGACCCACGAACTCGTTGAGCGACTCAGGCCTTAGCGCCCCTTCGAAGCCGATCTCATTTGGTGCGGCCTGCGCTGACATCTCGCTTGTCATCGGGTACTACCGCCCTGTTTTGGCGATGAGTTTGTCGACGAGGATCGCGCCCCACCAAGGCGCGGCGTCTGCAGCAGAGCGAGAGTCGCTCTGAGCAGCCCAGCTTGATCTTCGGGTGCGCCCGCATCGAGCGCGTCTTGCACCGCATCGGCGGCCTGCTGCTCGGCGTAGCCGAGACCGATAAGCCCCTGCGTCACGATCGTCTTCGACACAAGGCAGCCATCGCTCCTCTGCCCACCACCAGCATGCCCGCCTGCCGCCGAGCGATCTTCTGCCCCAAACATACGCGGATCCAGCTTGCCCGCGAGCTGCACTGCGATGAGTTTGGCCGTCTTCGGGCCAATGCCAGAAACCTTGCGAAACGGCTTCTCATCTTCGCTTGCGGCCGCCTGAGCAACCTGAGCCGGGGTCAACTCACTAAGCACGCCAAGCGCACTGCGAGGGCCCACACCAGAGACCCCGAGCAGGTAGCCGAACACTTCGAGTTCATCATTTGTCGAGAACCCAAAGAGCGTCAGTGAGTCTTCGCGCACCACGAGCTGCGTGTGCAACTCAAGATATTCATCAACGCGCACATTCGGTGTACGTGTTGGTATCTCGACTCGAAAACCCATGCCCCCGACAGCGATAACTACCCAACCAGCACCCGCCGAGAGTACCTCGCCTCGAATAGAAGAAATCACGTCTTCACCCTATGGTGAGCCGCCGACATTCGCGAGACCGCCACGCCGATCATTCGAAGATATGTACGAATGCATATCTTGCGCTGCCGGTTTCCCGACAGCGCAAGTGCTCACTATGCGTCGACAGCAACCCGCTCGTTATGTGACGTGCGCACCGCACGGTTCAGCGAAGACACAATTGCTTTGAGCGTTGCGCGAGTGGTGTCTGGGTCGACACCAACGCCCCACAGTCGATGCCCATCGACCTCAAGGTCAACGTATGCCGCGGCTACCGCGTCACCGCCCTCACTCATCGCATGCTCGACATAATCAAACAGGGTCACCTTGTGACCGACATGATTGAGGCCATTGATGAACGCGTCAATTGGGCCGTTGCCAACTGCATTCAGCTGAGCAGTCTCGTCACCACGACGATAGTCAACCTTCAACTCGGTCACCCCGTTGCCTGCGCTCTTCGATGCGGTACGGAACAACTCGTACTGCCCCCAACGTTCGAATGAAGCGTCGATCATAGGCAAGTATTCATCTTGGAAGATGCGCCAGATTTCTTCACTCGACACTTCTCCGCCCTCGCTGTCAGTGAGCGACTGCACAACTGCGCTGAACTCGATCTGCAGACGACGGGGCAGGTCGAGTGAGTGGTCATTCTTCAGCAGGTAGGCGACCCCGCCCTTACCTGATTGTGAGTTCACCCGAATCACTGCCTCGTACGAGCGCCCCAAGTCTTTCGGGTCGACCGGCAGATAGGGCACACCCCACACCAGATCGTCGACTGCCACACCCTGCGCTTCGGCGTCGGCGGCCATGCGCTCAAAACCCTTCTTAATCGCGTCCTGGTGAGACCCTGAGAACGCGGTATAGACCAGGTCACCGGCCCATGGGCTGCGCTCGTGTACCTTCAACTGGTTGCAGTACTCGGCAGTGCGGCGCACCTCATCCAGACGCGAGAAGTCGATCTGCGGGTCGATGCCTTGTGTAAACAGGTTGATGCCGAGAGCGACCAGGTCGACGTTGCCAGTGCGCTCGCCGTTGCCGAACAGACAGCCCTCGATACGGTCGGCACCGGCCATATACCCGAGCTCAGCCGCAGCGATAGCCGTACCGCGATCGTTGTGCGGGTGCAGCGAGATAATGACGTTCTCACGGTGGTTCAGGTGACGACCCATCCACTCGATCGAGTCGGCGTACACGTTCGGGGTCGCCATCTCGACCGTCGCCGGCAGATTAATGATGACCTTACGTTCGGGTGTCGGTTGGAAGATCTCGAGCACCTCGTTGCACACCTCGGCTGCATATTCGAGCTCAGTGCCGGTATAGGACTCAGGCGAGTACTCATAATAGATCTCGGTACCCTTGCAAATTGACTCACTAGCTACGCAGAAACGCGCTCCGTCAGTCGCAATCTTTTTGATGCCTTCACGGTCTTCGCGAAACACCACGTCTCTCTGCAGCACACTCGTCGAGTTGTACAGGTGCACGATAGCCCGCTTCGCACCAATCAGCGATTCGTACGTGCGGGTGATCAGGTGCTCGCGCGCCTGCGTCAGCACCTGAATCGTGACATCGTCTGGAATGGCGTTCTGTTCGATCAGCTGACGCACGAAATCAAAATCTGTTTGCGAAGCCGACGGAAACCCAACTTCGATCTCTTTGTAGCCCATGCTCACCAGCAGGTCGAACATGATGCGTTTGCGTTCAGGGCTCATCGGGTCAATCAACGCCTGATTTCCGTCGCGCAGGTCGACCGCGCACCACCTGGGCGCCTCGGTAATGCGCTGTGCCGGCCAAGTTCGATCTGGCAGATCTACCTGAATAATCTCGTGAAACGGGCGGTACTTATGCGTCGGCATGCCCGACGGCTGCTGCGTGTTCTTCATGGTCTCGTCTTTCGGTTGAAAACTTGCTCAGCCAACACAAACACCGCGACGAGTGAGGCCAAGGCTTATTTTGAAAGCGAGGACTCGTCGCGGCAGCTAAGAAGAAGCGAGCCGAACAGCATGAAGCCAGCATAGCACCTGCAGCGAGGTGCGAGATTACGCTTTGCGGTACTGCGCGCTGCCATAGCCGATGATGAAGTACCCAATCACCGAGAACAAGAAAAGCAGGAAGAAAGAGAACCCGCCACCCTTGCCGAATCGGGCGCCGAGCTTGAAGGCAAGCACAATAGCAAAAATAAAGTTCACGATCGGAATAAAGTACAGAAGCCCCATCCAGGCCGAGTACCCCGCAACCTTCACCAGCACAAATACGTTTACGATCGGAATAATCGCGAGAATACCCGGGTACCCTGCCTTCGAGAAGACTCGCCACAGCGCAATCGCGATGAGCACGTAGACGACCACTCCCCAGATGCTGTAATCCTGCATCAGGGTGGTGAGTTGTGCCTGGTCTGTGATATCCATTTTTGCTTCCCCTGTGTTGCGCGCGAATAGCAGTCTAGAAGCCCAGCTTACCGAGAGCCTTCGGGTCGCGCTGCCATTCTTTTAAGACCTTCACTCGAAGCGAGAGGTACACTCGTCGACCGAGCAGTGCTTCGATTGCGTGGCGGGCCCTTTCGCCTACGTCGCGCAGACGCGATCCCCCCTTTCCGATCACAATGCCCTTTTGGCTGTCGCGTTCAACGTAGAGCGAAGCGTAGAGCTCAAGCAGCCCGTCTTCGCGCTCTTCTCGGTCATCGACAGTAGCAGCGAGTGAGTGTGGCAGTTCGTCACGAACCCCGTCAAGCGCAGCTTCTCGAATGAGTTCAGCAATGCGGTCGTCTTCGCTCTCATCTGTCGTGGTCTCGGCCTCGTACAGTGGCGGTGACACCGGCATGAGCCCGAGCAGCACGTCGCTCAGCACGTCGAGCTGCTCACTTGTCACCGATGATATGGGAACAACCGCGTCCCACTCTCGCAGCGTGCCGAGCATGGTCAACTGCTCGATGATCTCGCTGCTCGACGCACGGTCGACCTTTGTGAGAATTGCCACCTTCTTGGCACGCGGAAAATCGTTCAACCGCTCATTAATAAAACGGTCACCAGGGCCAAGCTTTTCATTGGCCGGTACACAAAAACCGATCACGTCAACGTCACCGAGTGTGGCTTCAACGAGAGCGTTCAGTCGCTCTCCCAGAAGAGTACGCGGGCGATGAATACCCGGAGTGTCGACAATAATGAGCTGTCCGTCTTGACGATGCACCAGACCACGAATCGCTCGCCTAGTCGTCTGCGGCTTGGGGCTGGTAATCGCGATCTTTTCGCCGACGAGCGCGTTCGTGAGTGTAGATTTGCCCACATTCGGGCGGCCGACAAAGCTCACAAAACCCGCGCGATACTCATCGCCCATCAGGTGCTCCATTCTCTGGATCGACTATCTCGATCTGCCCAGTTGCACTTGCCTCAGAGTCGGAACCGACCCATCGCGCACCGACAGAAACCAAGCGCTGCCGTTTTCGTTCTGTTTCAAGCGCTGTAAGTTCAATACCTGCAACGGTGACGATATCGCCTTCGTCTGCAAGCCTACCCAGGTACTTTGCCACCAGCCCGCCGACACTGTCGACCTCGTCATCTTCGAGCTCGATGCCGAACATCTCGCCGAGCCGGTCAACCGGCAACCGCGAACTCACCTTAAACGATCCATCAGCCTGCGGTTCTACCTCAGACGTTTCTCGGTCATGTTCATCGCTGATATCTCCGAGCAGTTCTTCGATCAGGTCTTCGAGAGTAACGAGCCCTGATATTCCGCCGTACTCGTCTACGACAAGTGCGAGGTGATTCGAGTCGCGCTGCATTTGCCTGAGCAATTCATCGGCTCGCTGCAACTCTGGTACGAACACAGCAGGTTTCATAATGCGTGTCACTGGAACAGTCATGGCCTCGTCAGGCCTGCGCAGCTGAAACCCGCTCGCGTCGCGAAGGTAAACTACACCTTCAACATCGTCAGTGTCACCTGTCGCAACTACCGGCATGCGAGAATGCCGTGAGGCGAGCAACGACTCAAGTGCAT
>JAPXTT010000040.1:0-8249 GCA_033812395.1 Leucobacter sp.
CACAATCATCCAGCGCTTAAGAAAAGTGTGATCGACTACCTCGCATCAGACGGCATTCAGCACGCCCTCGACATGGCGACCAGCGCCAAGCGCGGCTTTCTTGAGACCTTCCGCGAAGTGATTCTCGAACCGCGAGGGCTCGATTACAAGGTGCAGTTCACCGGGCCCACTGGCGCCAATGTTGTCGAGGCTGCTTTTAAACTTTCACGGCTCGCGACCGGTCGCACCGGAGTGATCGCGTTCACCCACGGATACCACGGCCTTTCGATGGGCGCGCTTGCCGCTACCGCGAACTCATGGTTCCGAGATGCGGCGGGCGCGCACCTCGGTGACGTCATCTTTCATCCCTACGATGGCTACTACGGCAGTGATATTGACACGGTAGCGATGCTCGAGAAGCTCATCGATGATCCGTCGAGTGGGCTCGATCTGCCCGCTGCGGTGATAGTCGAAACGGTGCAGGGCGAGGGGGGCGTTAACGTTGCATCGGCAGCGTGGCTGCGGGCCCTTCGCGAGCTGTGCACAAAGCACGGCATCGTACTGATCGCTGACGAGATTCAGATCGGTGTCGGCCGCTCGGGTGACTTTTTCGGCTTCGAAGAGTCGGGTATCGTTCCAGACATGGTGACGCTCTCAAAGTCAATCTCAGGCTACGGATTCCCGATGTCGATCCTCTTGATGGATCCCAAACTCGATGTGTGGAAGCCGGCAATGCACACCGGAACTTTCCGAGGCAATACGGTCGCGCTCGTATCGGCGACTGAAGCTCTCAACACCTTCTGGCGAGATCCTTCGTTCATCGCTAACGTTCGTCACCGTTCCGAGCTAGTACGCAGTCGCCTCGATGCAATCGCAGCTCGGCACCCTGAATTATTCACGACTCGCGGTCGTGGTTTACTTCAGGGGCTCGTTGGCACGAACGACAACAAGCTTACCGGGCGTATTTCACGTAAGGCCTTCGAGCTTGGATTGATCGTCGAGGTGAGCGGCGCTCACGACGAGGTTCTGAAATTGATGCCAGCGCTGATCGGCGATACTGGAGCGCACGCAGAAGACACGCTGCTGCGTGGACTCGATATTATCGACCAGGCAGTCGAGTCAGTCGTCGCTGGTTAAGCCCAAACGAAAAGTACGCCCTAGAAGGGTGTTGCTCGGGCGTACTTTTTGAATTGCGCAGCCACGATCCTTTTATTGAATCGCGCCTTACCGCAGTGAAGTTAAAAACCGATGGCCTCGCGGTAACGGGGGAGTAGCCCTGTGCGAATGCCAGAAACACTGGGCTTAGCCTGGAACACACCGGTGTTGTAATTACCCTCGATGACGACAGGTCCATCCGGTGAGATCGCGATGTCCCAACCAACATACGGTACCTGCGGCACAACCCGAGCAATCTTGTCAACGAAATGAAGTACCTCGTCGAAAAGAGGCACTTGGAACCCAACGATTGAGGTGCCAGTAACAGGGTGCACAGTATATGTGCGATTCTCTCCGTCGAACGCTGCATAGTGCGCAATGCCATTGTCATCGAGCATTGTATACATGCCGCCGTGGCTGAAGTTGTCGATCGCTCCGCCGTTACCGATCTTCAGCACGCTCGCGAGAATGTGAACCTTTTCGCCGTCGAGATAACTGATGATTCGCAGCGTGTTGACGCTTGTGCTGCACAGGCGAGACATTTCTTCGTGTTGCGGAATCAACTGTTCAAGCAAAAACTGGCGACCAGCAAGAAGCTCTTCCCGGAATGCTGCATAGTTGGTGATCTCTGACGCTTCGCGTTTGGCGATTCCGATACCGCCAAGGCTGTCAGGCACTTTCGCCATGACTGCACCGTGACGGGTCACAAATGCTTCAATCTGTGAGACATCGGACTCTCGCACGTCGAGCCACTCACGCCCAAGAAACTCAGCGAACTGCTGATTAAAACGCGACTTATCAGCGAGAATGCCGCGGTAGTCGGGATGATTCAGCTTGAGCGCTAGGTGATTTGACTTAGGATGGCTCATGAACGTGCGACGCTCGGCCCGCTTGAGATCGAAAAAGTCCCAGTCCTGGTAGTCCTGAAACGCAATTTCGTAGACCACCGAGCTGTACAGCATGTCGGCCAAAATCAGGGGGCGTGGTTTACGGGCCTCTTGCGCTATGGCTCCAGCAAGACCCCAGAGCCGACTTGCGTCGAGAGCCTGCACCCGGTCAAACAAGTAACGAACACGTCTACCGAGGCCAAGACCCTTCTGCCCGTCGATCTGTGGTTGCTCGCTCACCGAACATCCATGAGGCGTGAAGTCTCGTCATGCCAGACCTCGGCCATCGGGCGAAGCTTCGCCTCGTGTTTCTTCGCATGGTGGCCGCAGAAGAGCAATTCGCTTCCACCCAGCACTACGCGTACGTAAGCCTGTGCGCCACAGCTGTCGCAACGGTCGAGGCCTGTGATGGGACGGTCTGCGGCAGTGGCAGTCTCTGCGCGATCTTGTTCCAACGTAGTCATGGCTGCCCCCTCATCTCTCTACTTTGAAATCAACACTGTGCATCGATTTCTCTTCGTGGTTCAATCAAACCACGTTTACCTGGAGTTTGTTTGTAGTGCTGCGCTGTTTCGCTGACCGCGTAGCTGCGGCAGTGTGCACGTCGGCGGCGAGTTTCAGTGGCTTTGTCGGTGGTTCGTTCTAGGGTTAACACGTCACATCAGAAAGGGGCCGCCGTCTTGGCAGAGTCGAGCTATTCCGCACGCCACCTCACAGTGCTTGAGGGTTTAGAGGCCGTTCGCAAACGGCCAGGCATGTACATTGGCACGACTGATTCACGGGGCTTGATGCACTGTCTCTGGGAGATAATCGACAACTCGGTTGACGAGGCGCTTGCTGGTCATGGCTCAGAGATTGGCATCCAGCTGCACGCTGATGGCAGCGTAACCGTCAGTGACCAGGGGCGTGGCGTGCCCGTTGACATTGAACCGAAAAGCGGTCTTACCGGTGTTGAGCTTGTTTTCACCAAGCTTCACGCAGGGGGCAAATTTGGCGGTGGCGGCTACGCTTCTTCAGGAGGCCTGCATGGTGTCGGCGCGTCGGTGGTGAACGCCCTCTCTTCGCGCCTTGACGTTGAGGTTGACCGCGATGGCAAAACCTGGGCCATGTCTTTTAAACACGGCGAGCCAGGTGTATTCGCGGGTTCCGGCCCAGATAGCCCATTCAGCCCCTTCGAAGACTCCTCAACGCTTCGCGAGATTGGCAAGGTAAAGAAGGGCGTCACCGGCACCCGTGTGCGGTATTGGGCAGACCCACAGATTTTTCTTTCGACTGCTCGCTTCGAACCCGAATCGCTCATTGCACGTGCCCGTCAGACCGCGTTTCTCGTGCCCGGTCTCGCAATTGAAATTCGTGATGAGCGCACCGAATCTGTGGGCGAGGCGGGCGTTTCGCCGATCCACCGCTTTCAATATGAAGGTGGCATCAGCGAGTTTGTCGACTATCTCGCGGTAGATGCGGCGCTCACCTCAACCTGGCGGGTAACCGACGAGGGCACTTTCACCGAGACCGTTCCTGTGATGGATGAGGAATCGGGTGGCCTTGTCTCGCGCGATGTCTCGCGTCGTTGCGAAGTAGATATCGCAATGCGCTGGGGCACGGGCTACGATACCGAGATTCAGAGCTTCGTGAATATCATCGCGACTCCCAAAGGCGGTACGCACTTGAGCGGCTTCGAGCAGGGGCTCACGAAGTTCTTCCGTAAGCAGATCGAACTGAACGCCAGAAAACTCAAGGCAGGCAGCGATAAGCCAGAGAAAGATGACATTTTGACGGGCCTTACTGCGGTCGTTACGGTGCGTGTGCCTGAGCCTCAGTTTGAGGGCCAGACAAAAGAGGTGCTCGGCACAGCTGCCGTGCGTCAGATAGTTTCGAAGGCAGTCGCTAAGGGGCTTGAAGAACGCTACAACTCGACCAAGCGCGACGAAAAGGCGAAGGCTGCATCGTTGCTTGAGAAGATGGTCTCCGAGATGAAGTCGCGCATATCGCTGCGTGCGCAGCGTGACACAGCAAGGCGAAAGAGCTCACTTGAGAGTTCGTCGTTGCCCGCAAAGCTGATTGACTGCCGCTCGCGCAACGTAGCAGAGACAGAACTCTTCATAGTCGAGGGTGACAGCGCGCTTGGTACCGCGCGGCCCGCCAGAGACAGCGAATTTCAGGCACTGTTGCCAATTCGCGGCAAAATCTTGAACGTGCAAAAGGCCTCTGTTGCTGAAATGCTCAACAACGTCGAGTGCAGCTCAATCATCAAGGTCATCGGTGCTGGCTCGGGGCGCGACTTCGAGCTTGATTCCGCTCGGTACGGAAAAGTCATTTTGATGAGTGACGCCGACGTCGACGGCGCCCATATTCGCACGTTGCTGCTCACCCTCTTCTTTCGATATATGCGACCGATGCTCGAGGCTGGCCGCGTATATGCTGCAGTACCACCGCTGCACCGTGTCATCGTGCAGAACGCAGGCCGTAAGCCAAACGACGTGATCTACACATACAGCGAAAAAGAGCTGCATACCTTGCTTGCTGATCTTCGAAAGCGCGGCAAGAAGTACCTTGAACCCATTCAGCGGTACAAAGGTCTCGGCGAGATGGACGCCGACCAGCTGGCAGAGACTACTATGGATCGCGAACACCGAGCGTTACGCCGCGTGCAGGTAAAAGATGCGCACGATGCTTCGCAAGTATTCGAATTGCTCATGGGTGGTGATGTCGCACCGCGCAAAGAGTTCATCATTGAGAACGCTGACGATCTAGATCGCGAGCGCATCGACGCGTAGTTCACATGCCCGCGATTGCTGGCACAGAGCCACGTGCCTCAGTGCCCTTTACTTTCGATTTCGCCACCACTACCGCTGCCCGCTGCCCGCTGCCCGCTACCGAGTGTGCCGAAGGGGCGCCTGATCAACCTTGCCTCTTGACTGCATCAAAAGTCTGAGCGCAGAGGGAGTTTGTGCGTCGATACAGAAGCATTGCAGCCGCAGCCGGGTGCTATTCACCCCCATCATTCGCAGCACGCCTGGCCAAGATAGCGCCGAGATGTGACGGGAGTGGGTGACAAGAGGCTCGTAGAGAAGGAAGACGCGGATAGACTGTTTTCGAGTCACATCTGAACGAGAATCCCATGCTTAGGCACCATAAGTGACCCCCAAACCGGGCTTTGCTTTCAGCCTCCAATGCAGTGCATTCTTCGTTGTTGCCCACCTGCTGCGCGCTTGTTACTACGGGGCAAGACCCACGTAGGCTGCCGCACCATCAATGGGCACACCTGATCCGTCGCGGCGCCCCAACTCTGTGGGCAGTTTTCGGGCAGACCCATCTGCAGCAAGTGCACGAGGCTCACCAGCGCCCACCCAAGCGCAGGCGAGTTGGTCTTCTCCTTTTAAGAATCGCTGCGCACGCACTCCGCCAGTGGCGCGCCCCTTCGCCGGGTATTCAGACCAGTCGCTTACCTTCGCAGTGGCCACATCTATGCCGGGCAGCGTCATCGAACTAGATGCAACCGTGACAACCTGCGCATCGGAGTCAGTTGCGATTGCGGTTGCATAGATAACGCGTGCATCGGCGCCCAGCTTCATGCCAGCCATGCCGCCTGCCGGTCTACCTTGCGGGCGCACTGAAGAAGTGGCGAAGCGCAGCAGCTGTGCGTCGTTCGCGATGCAGGCGAACTCGAAGCCATCGGGCGCAGTGAAAGCCGAAACCAAACGGTCGCCTGTCTTGAGGCCGATCACTTCAAATTCAGGGCGTGCAGGTAACTCGGTGAGCACGACGCGCTTCACCACACCACGCTCGGTAAAGAGCCCGATGGGTGTCTCTTGCTCGAGCGGCACAATGCCAACGACACGCAACTGTTTATCAGTGATGCCGATGTAGGCCGCAAGCGAGACACCTGCCGCAAACGCGATCGATGCCGCCGGCACGAGCGGTAGATCGACGGGCGTGAAGCGGTGCAGCGTGCCGTCGCTCAAGATCGCGCCGAGCTCGCCGCGCACGGTGCTATCGACCGAAGCAAGTACCGCGCCGTGTTTGGTGGCACGAGACGCCGCGCGTGCTGGCCCCTCGCCATCGGTAGCAGGGTCGCGATCGAGACGCAGCGCACGCCCAGTCACCGAGAGCAGCACCGTGCAGGGCGTGTCAGCCACCTCAAGTGAAGCGCCAGCGCCAGAAGCAGCGCGTGCTGGTCGGGCGACGGCTCCAGTAAGCACCGTGCGTCTCGGCGTGCCGTAGGCTTCGGCGACCTCATCGAGCTCGTCAGAGACAACTGTACGCAGGCGTATATCGTCACCCAGTATGAGCAACAACGCTTCGATTTCAGCTTTCAGCTGATCGCGCTCACCCTCAAGCTCAACCCGCGAGAACTTTGTGAGTCGGCGCAGACGAAGCTCAAGAATGTACTCTGCCTGAGCTTCGCTCAGATCGAACACCTGCATGAGTCGTGCGCGCGCGGATTCAGAGTCATCGCTCGTGCGAATGAGCTGAATCACCTCATCTATGTCGAGAATTGCAATGAGTAGACCCTCAACAAGATGCAAGCGTTCACGTCGTTTGCGCAGCCTGTACTCACTTCGACGACGGACCACTGAGAGGCGATGATCAACAAACACTCGCAGCATCTCGCGTAAGCCCAGAGTCTGGGGCTGCCCGTCGACAAGCGCAACAGAGTTGATGCTGAATGAGTCTTCAAGCGGGGTCACACGGTACAGTTGCTCGAGTACTGCTTCGGGGCTGAACCCGGTCTTCAGCGTAATGACAAGACGAAGCCCGTTTTTGCGATCGGTCAGGTCAGCAACGTCGCTGATGCCAGAAAGACGCTTTGCCTCGACCCCCTGTTTGATCTTCTCTATGACGCGTTCGGGGCCGACGAGATATGGCAGCTCGGTAACCACTAACCCAGTGCGGCGTGGGCCAAGCTGTTCAACCGACACTTTGGCCCTTGTGCGAAACGCGCCGCGACCTGTAAGGTAGGCGTCTTTTACACCGTCGAGGCCAACTATGATGCCTCCGCCCGGAAGGTCAGGGCCTGGCACAAACTCCATCAAGTCTTCAACGGTCGCATCAGCATGCATCAGCAGGTGCTTCGCGCCCTCGACGACCTCAACAAGGTTATGCGGGGCAAGGTTCGTCGCCATGCCAACGGCTATACCTGAAGCCCCGTTCACGAGTAGATTCGGTATGGCCGATGGCAGCACCTCTGGCTGCATGAGCTGGTTATCGTAGTTCGGTACGAAATCGACGACGTCTTCGTCGAGCGAGCCAGTCATAGCAAGCGCGGCACCGGCTAGACGGGCCTCGGTGTAGCGAGAGGCAGCTGGCCCGTCATCGAGCGAGCCGAAGTTTCCGTGGCCATCGACGAGGGGAAGGCGCAGGGCAAACGATTGCGCGAGGCGTACGAGTGCATCATAAATTGACGAGTCGCCGTGTGGATGCAGCTTGCCCATTACTTCGCCGACCACACGAGCGCTCTTGACATGACCCTTCTCTGGACGAAGCCCCATATCGGTCATCATGTAGAGAATGCGTCGCTGCACGGGTTTCAAACCGTCTCGCGCGTCGGGTAGCGCACGCGAGTAGATCACTGAATAGGCGTACTCAAGAAATGACGACTCCATCTCTGACTGGATGTCGATGTCTTCGATACGTTCGAGTGGTTTCTGATCGGTCACGATCTGGTGCAACACCCTTCTGAGTTCGCGACTGGAGTGCGCGCGCGGAATACGATGGGTTTCATGCTACCGATGCCCACTGACAACGGCGCGAGGCTTGCCGCGATTCTTCCGACAGCCATCGCATCAATGGCTCGAGCTGCTGGCTTCGATCCGGTTGCACTGTTTGAAGAAACGGAGATTCTTCAAGGATCGCGCGAGGCGCAAACAGCCCTCTCCTCTGGGCGACTGCCCGCAGTGCGATCTGTTGTTGTAGTCGTCGTCGACGGTCTCGGGCAGGCGAACCTGAAGGCAGTGGCGGGTCACGCGCGCACGCTGTCATCGCTGCCGTGCAAACGCATCGAAACCGTGATTCCGTCAACCACGGGGGCAGCGCTCACGAGCCTTACCACTGGCACCCTTCCAGGGGAACATGGACTCATCGGATACAAAATTCGACACCCCGAACTCGGCCTTGTGACGACATTGAAAGATTGGGCTGGCATCGAAGATCGTCGGTCTTGGCAGCGCGCTGAGCCCCTGTTCGGTCTCACGGGTCACATTGGTGGTCACGCAGTGGCAGTCGGAAGGC
>JAPXTT010000041.1:0-8156 GCA_033812395.1 Leucobacter sp.
CGGTCCACCCGTGTTCGGTGTCGCCGCTGGTCTCTACTTCGCCGCCCAGCTTCTCGAAGAACGCGACCATCGGGTCGAGGTCTTCCTGCGCACCGGTAGCACCCGGCAGGCGGATCGCTCGGATCGCCTGCATAAAGTAGCTATTCTCACCTGTCGCACCTGCGAGAGCAGTTGGCGCAAAATCACCTCCGTCCGGGGCGATCCCTGATGAAATCCAGATCCAGGGCGTGTTCGCGTCGGTCACCTGTAATTGTGCCTCTTCGAGCAGCTCTTGCATCCGCGCATAGCGCTTGGCCATGGCGTTGAACTGCTGCTCCAGTGGCTGCTGCATAACTTCTGACTGTGTCATTCCCACAGCATCCATTTCAAACCCTTTCGTGGTACATGAGGCAGCGCCGACAATAATTCCTGTTGTTATCGCTACGGCAGCGACCGCTTTCAACAGTCCGTAAAACATCATGGAGTACCTCCCACGAGAATGCGCCCCATAGATTCAACCGAGCTCGTGCCTTCGGTGAGGTACCCGACTTTGCCGCCCCAGTTGAAGAAACTTCCGCTCGTATCTTCGGTGAACATGTCGTGCGCGGTGACCCTGACACGGTCGCCCCGATCTTCAGATTTGAAATCTTTGATCTCGTAAATCTCGAGCGGGTTGTCTCTGCCGCTGCCTAACAAGCCCATCCAGGCGACGTTATCGCCCTTCGCGCCCGTGGCATACACACTGTCGGCGTGCAACTGGTCGGCGGTGGTGCCCTTTTCGAGCCCAGCAGAACCATAAGTGACAAAGGTGTCGACCCCTGTTTGCGAAATTTTGAGCGCTTCTGCGGCCGTGGTCGATCCGTAAGAGTGCCCAAACACGACAAATTCTTGCATCGAGTTACCGTTTGCGGTGCGCACGGCGTTGATGCCGTCGATGAAGTCTGCCAGTGGTTTTGCACCGGATGCCGCACGGTCTCCATTGGTAACTTCGAGGCTTGGGGGCATAGCCGGTGAGTGATATCCGATCCACGTGACTATCGCCGGGTTCGCCTGAGCGTGAGCACGATTCGCCTCAAAATAGAGCTGTTTTGCAGCGCGAACCCCTTGGCCGAGGCCGTTCACATCAGAACCCATGCCTGAGACATTGACACCGACATGCGAAGCGGTGTCGAGGTCACCGAGTGAAATCGCCGCGGTAAGCGCACCATCGTGCGTACCGAAGCCGAACAGTTGCACGGTCGGGTTGCCGCTCATCAGCTCGGCGTTGACTTCGGCGTCATCGTGGGCGTTTCGAATACTTTCGAGCTGACCAACAAATTGCTTCACCGTCATATCGCCGACAAGCCCCATCATGCGAATCGCAGTGTCTGGGTTTGCAATCGCATAGTCGAGTGCCGCACTGGCTGCGATGTGCTGCACCTCGTACGGCACTCCGTCGGTGTCACCGAGCGCAATGAGCACCTCGATCGGCAGTTTCTCGACGTCATCTTGCGACAGGCCCAGAGCTTTCCACTTCACGGCAACCTCTTGCGGAGTGGAGTTGCCACTGAGAATGTCTTGCAGCAACGGTTCAGCCAAGTACCTTGAGCGGTGCACCGACGAGCCGGTGTAGTGCCTAGTGATGCTTGCTCGGTTGTTCACTCCGTTGTAGCTCAGCAATGGGCCGAGTTGAGTGCTCGTGAGCTTTGAGGTGAGCCTCGATTCGCTCTCTTTGCGCTCAATGATGAGCTTGTTCCAGCGGGTCTGGCACTCTCCGATTCGATCTGCAGCCCAGCCCCAGGCCATCGCCTGCACGGTCCAGGTGCCGGCCGCCCCGGCCTTCGCTACGAGATTGCTTACTTCGCTTTCGGCTGCGGCACCCGGCGCGGGTGGAATGAAAGGTGGCCGTTGGCTCCACACCGAAGGGACGTGCACGTGTGCGTTGATCTGTAGTGTATGCGCGGCATTCTCGAGTTGCCTCGCACAGCCGCTGATCTGCATCAGAAGATCTTCAACCTCAGCGATCGTCTCTCTCGCCGAAACGTGGATTCGGTGCACATCGTCTGCGTATGCCGCGAAAGCGGACGCTGCAGTAGCGAGGTCGAGAGCAAGATGCGTCGCCCCCAGCATGAAACCGGTATCGATCTGAGTTTGCAGCTTTGTCACGGACACCCCTGAGAGGCTACGCAATAGTGAAACTGCTTGCCGTGCGTTCGAGTTTGCGATGTCGACTTCTTCGACCATGCGCACAAGCCTTCGTGCAGCGGCGTCTGCTTCGGTAGCCGTTCCCACAATCGGAGATTTTCCAACAAGTACACCGCTGTCTGCTGCCAACAGCAAAGTCATACTGATACCTCTTTATTTCGTAAAGCCCGGCCCAAGCGATTGGCTGAGTTCGTGATCAATCAAGGCCGAGACAGACATGACTGCTGCGACAGACACGGCGCCTTCTGCAGCAGCGTCAGAAAGCGCTTCAGACGCCATGCCGGCCGCGCTCATGAAGCTTGCGACTGTTTCACCGATTCCGGTGTAACTGTCGACATGCAACATCGGCATGGCCCGATTGCTTCGGATTTGCGATGACGCATCGGCAAGCAGTCGTGCGGCACTACCGAGGTACGCGTCTTGAAATTCGAGATCAGCCACAGATCACCACCCAAATGTCAATCTGCACCAATTAGTTGATGCGAGCGGCGATCTGCGCGTCCATATCGCGCATAGCGTTTGCGGCCTGGGTGAGAAAGCTCTGGATCTCGTTGAGCTTTGCAACAACTGTGTTTGCACTCGTCGTGTAGTCGTTGTACGCACCGTTGAACTTCACCGAGGCCTGATCGGTCACAAAACCTGAAGACACGAGGTTCTGAATCTGCTGCTGCAGCGACTGCAGCTTTGCAGTGATCTCTTCACGGCCCTGGCCCAGATGTGCG
Organism: Leucobacter sp.; assembly: GCA_033812395.1. GTDB lineage: Bacteria > Actinomycetota > Actinomycetes > Actinomycetales > Microbacteriaceae > Leucobacter. The sequence continues at coordinate 2,886 of JAPXTT010000041.1, forward strand.
GCCGACTGCTCGATTTCAGCGTAAGAAATGGTGATATTTGACATATTTTCTCCTGACTATCTCAGCCCGTGTGCTGGCTTTGGCAAGACACTGAAGGGGCTACGAGGTGTCGCGTTTGCGACGGTGTTCCCCAAGGTAGCAATGGGCACACATGCAGAAATCAAATTTGCAAAATCTGTGGATAACTCAAAAAAATAGCCCCTGTGAGCGACAAATGAATGTCGCTCACAGGGGCTTGATCCTCGCCCTAAAAATTCAGCTGAATAAGGCGAAAGCCGGCCACGAAACCGAGAAGGTATTTACGCACCGAACAGCGAGGGCACGTCGGCGAGCGCCACGCGATCTTTGGTGCCGGCCGAGCGATCCCACACCTCGGCAAAGCCTTCTGCAGCATCGCGACCAACGACAACTACTCGGGGCACGCCGAGCAGCTCGGCGTCGCCGAACTTCACCCCGGGCGACACCTTAGGCCGGTCGTCAAACAGCACCTCGACACCTGCAGCATCGAGCGTCGACGCGAGCGTCTCGGCGATTTCGAATACCGCCGCGTCCTTACCCGTCGCGACCAGGTGCACGTCAAACGGTGCCACAGCGGTCGGCCACACGAGGCCGCGATCGTCGTGGTTGAGTTCGGCGAGCACCGCCAGGATGCGGGTTACTCCAATGCCGTACGAACCCATCGTCACGGTGACGAGCTTGCCGTTCTCATCGAGCACGCGCAGGCCGAGCGCCTCGGCGTACTTGCGCCCGAGCTGAAAGACGTGTCCGATCTCCATGCCTCGAGCGAGCTCAACGGGGCCCGAGCCGTCAGGGGCGGGGTCGCCATTGCGCACGTTCGCAATGTCAGCAACTCCGTCAGCGGTGAAGTCACGGCCAGCGACAAGGTGTGCCACATGCTTCTCGTCTTCGTTCGCGCCGGTCACCCAGGCGGTGCCATTGACCACGCGCGGGTCGAGCAGGTAGCGAATGCCTGTTGAACCCTGCTCGCCGAGCACCAATGCTCCGGCAACGCCAGGCCCGATGTATCCCTTCACGAGCCCCGGGTGTTTCGCGAAATCTTCTGGGGTAGCTGGCTCGACCTCGCAGCCGGCAAACGCTACCTCTGCGCGCTTCATATCGGCGTCGCGATCGCCCGGAATGCCCACGACGACAAGCGAGCGCTCGCCCTCGTGCTCGCCCGAGATCGGGGTCACGGCGAGCACCACGTTCTTCAGTGTGTCGGCGGCGACCCAATCGCGACCGTCTTCGCGCGGCAGCACCTCGTTGGTGTGCGCGACGAGCGTCTCAATGGTGGGGGTGTTCGGCGAATCGAACACGAGCGCGGCAGGCAGCGTCGCGATCTCAGCCTCAGACAAAGAAGCAGGCACGGGTGTCGCGAACGCCTCAACGTTCGCCACGAATCCACCGGCAGAGCGCACGAAGGTGTCTTCACCGATCGCGATCGGCAGCAAGAACTCTTCGCTCTTCGAGCCACCCATCGCACCGGCGTCGGCCTTCACGATCACGTACTCGAGGCCGAGGCGCTTGAAGATGCGCTCGTACGCGTCGCGCTGCGCCTGGTAGCTCGCCTCGAGCCCCTCGTCAGACACATCGAACGAATACGCGTCTTTCATCGTGAACTCGCGGCCACGCAGCAGGCCAGCGCGGGGCCGCGCCTCGTCGCGGTACTTGTCTTGAATCTGGTAAATGCTCAGCGGCAAGTCTTTATACGACGACACGATGTCTTTCACCATGAGCGTGAAGACCTCTTCGTGCGTCGGCGCGAGCAGGTAGTCGGCTCCGTGGCGATCTTGCAGGCGAAACAGATCGTCGCCGTACTCTTCCCAGCGCCCGGTCACCTCGTAGGGCTCGCGGGGCAGCAAGCCGGGAAAGTGCACCTCGTGCGCGCCTGCTGCGTGCATCTCTTCGCGCACAATCTGCTCGATCTTCGCCTTGACCTTCAGGCCCAACGGCAGCCACGCGAACACCCCAGGCGCCTGGCGCCTAATGTATCCGGCACGCACGAGCAGCTTATGGCTCGCGACCTCGGCGTCTGCCGGTTCTTCGCGCAGGGTCTTCAGAAAGTAGTTCGAGAGTCGAGTCAGCACGCGTTCTATCGTAGTCGCCAGTTTGCATGGCGACGGTCACCGAGCGCCGCGAAACCATAGGCTTGAGGGGTGATGCCAGCCCCGTCCAGCGTGCAGCTCTTGCAGCGATTGCGCTGGATCGCGCCCGGAGCTATTCTCGCCCTCGCCGCGTTGCTTCGCCTCTGGGCGCTCGGCAGGCCAGACTCGCTGGTCTTCGACGAGCTGTACTACGTGCGTGACGCGGTGACCCAGCTAGTGCACGGTTACCCGACCGCGTGGCCCGACGATGACCCGGCGTTCGGCGGCGAGCGCGCCCGCGCATTTCTTGACCAGGCAAGCACCATCGCACACCCGCCGCTCGGCAAGTGGCTGATCGGGCTCGGCATTCTTGCGCTCGGCCCCGATAGTGGCTGGGGCTGGCGCATTGCGGTGTCACTCGCCGGTGTCACGACGGTTGCCGTGACGATGCGCATCGGCTATCTCGTGAGCCGTAGCATGTGGGTGGCTTGCTTCGCGGGCCTCTTGCTTGCCCTCGATGGTGTGCATATCGTGCTCAGCCGAGTCGCACTGCTCGACGGTTTTCTCACGCTGTTCGTGGCGATCGGTGCGCTCTTTGTGGTGCGCGACTGGCAGGCGACGGGGGCACGCTGGTTTGCCAGCCCCAAACCTGGCATTCTTTGGCGCCGCCCGTGGTTGCTCGCCGCAGGGCTCGCATTTGGTGCGGCCGCAGCGGTGAAGTGGTCGGGCCTCTACCCGCTCGCCGCATTTCTCGTGCTGCTCACGGTGGGTGATTTGTTGCGTCGCCTCGGCAGCGCACGCAAGGTTTGCTACGAGGATCGGCCCACGCGTGTGGGCAACCCTGCTTGGGCGGCGCTCGCCCGTTCGGCGGCCCAGGCGCTGGGCACCGCCGCGATCGCACTGCCCTCAGCGTTCGCCGCGTATCTTGCGAGTTGGATCGGCTGGATCGTCACCCCCGGGGGCTCGGGGCGCGTCGAAGGCGAGGCGTGGTGGGTCTCGCTGTGGCGCTGGCATGCCGACTCGCTGTCGTGGCACTCGACGCTTGCCGCCCCGCACCCCTACCAGTCAAACCCATGGAGCTGGCCGCTCGGCTTGCGGCCTACCGCGATGTTCTCTTCGCGCTCAGGCGACTACGTGGCGACGATCTCGCCCATTCCCAACCCCATCGTGACCTGGCTCGGGGTCGCTGCGCTGCTGTTGCTCGCGTGGGTTGTGGTGCGCGGCGCGGCGCTCGCGGCGCGCACGCGCCGACTCGCTCCGCTTCGCAACAGAGCCGTCATCGTCAGCTCGTTCGTGCTCACCGGGTATCTCTCGGGCTGGGTTCCCTGGCTACTGCTGAGCTCGCGGCCCGCGGTGTTTCAGTTCTACGCGGTTGTGCTGACCCCGTTCGCTGCACTCGCACTCGCACTTGTTCTAGCCTCGTTTGCCTCGCTGCCCCGCAACGAGTTCGTGCTTCGTGGCGCGGGTATTTGGCTCAGCAGCTCGTTCGAGGCGCGACAGGGGCGCAGGGTCTCGGTCGCGATAGTGCTCGCGACTGCTCTGCTGGTTGCGTTGCTGTTCTGGCCGCTCTGGATCGGCATGCCGGTCGAGGGCGGGTTCTCACAGCTGCACCGCTGGCTGCCCGGTTGGTAGGTCGCCGATCTGGCGGCGTTGGTAGGGCGGCGCTCGTCGAGCCTGCAGAAATCAAGCCCGCCCCTATAGCAGCCGTCGGCGCAGCGCCCACGCGGTGAGCTCGTGCCGGTTTGAGAGCTGCAGCTTGCGCAGCACGTTCGACACGTGGGTCTCGACGGTCTTGACCGAGAGAAACAGTTCGGCCGCAACCTCTTTGTAGGCGTAGCCGCGTGCGATCATGCGCATGACCTCTTGCTCGCGCGCCGAAAGGCGGTCGAGCTCATCGTCTGCCTCGGCGGTCTCACCGAGGCCAGCACCAAACGCGTCGAGCACAAACCCCGCAAGCCTCGGTGAGAACACCGCGTCACCTCCCTGCACCCGCTGAGCAGCCGCTGTCACCTCGGCGCCTGAGGAGGCCTTCGTGAGGTAGCCCCTCGCACCCGCGCGAATCACGCTCACCACATCATCTGCTGCATCAGAGACGCTGAGCGCGAGAAAGCGCACCGCCCCAAGCCCCGCGGGCGCCGACCCCGACCTCGCAAGCACAGCAACCTGCTGCAGCACCTCGGCGCCACCGCCGCCCGCGCCACCTGGCAGGTGCACGTCGAGCAGCACCACGTCGGGTACGGCCCGCGCAATCACATCAACTGCCTCGTCTACGGTTGCGGCCTCGCCGACCACCTCAAGCTGTGCGCCGAGTTCGGCACGAAGACCCGTGCGAAAGATCTGGTGATCATCGACGATCACGACGCGAATGGCACTCGAGGCTTCGCTCAGCCCGCCCCGCGCATCGACCTGCCCGGTGTCACTCATCGGGTGTGCCCTTCTCTTGATTCTGCAGCGGCAACGAAAGCCTCACCGCGGTGCCGGCGCCGCCGGGCCCTGGCATGATCTTCGCGGTGCCGCCCGCCCGCTGCATACGACCAATAATCGACTCACTCACGCCCATACGCCCCTCGGGCAAATGCTTGAGGTCGAGCCCGACTCCTCGATCGGTGATGTCAATCGAGACGAGCGTCGGCTGGGTCTCGACGTACACTGTTACCTCGCCACCCGCGTGCCTCGCGGCATTCAGCATCGCCTCGCGCGCCGCCGCAACAATCGCCTCTGGCACAGCCATATGCGCACCCACCGAGACCACCTCGAAGCGAACCGCGTGCTCGCCTTCTAAGGCAGCTGCATGCTGACGCAGTTCTTCTTCAAGCGCCTCACGGTCAACCGGGGCAGCCCCGTCTGCGTTACGAAACAGCCATTCGCGCAGGTCTCGTTCTTGCCCGCGGGCGAGCCTTGCCACCTCACTGCCCGGTTCGGAGCGCTGTTGAATCGCCGCAAGCGTCTGCAGCACCGAATCGTGCAGGTGCGCCGCGATCTCTGCGCGCTCGGTCTCGCGCGCACGCGCTGAGCGCTCGGCAATGAGCTCGCGGTTCAAACGCAGCGCCCACGGCGCGAGCGCAAGCGCCACACCCGCAAGCACAGCAACCGCTGCGGCCACCACCGTCAGCGCGCTCGGCTGCTGTGCGGTCACAAAAAACATCAACACTCCGACCGCAACGAGGGCAAGCGCCCCCAGCACTCG
>JAPXTT010000042.1:0-7982 GCA_033812395.1 Leucobacter sp.
TCGAGCTGCCGATATTTCTCATTGATAGCCATAGCCGCTGTTCCTCTCGTCGTTGTCAACGGTACTAATAACCACTGACAGCACGACTTTACCATAGGCCTATGGCCTATGGCCTATGGCCTATGGTGTATGATTCTTGCATGATCGTCACATTTGCCGCGCTCAAAGGCGGAGTAGGGAAGACCACCGGCACCGTCTACCTTGGTGCTGCGCTCAGCGAGTTCGGCACTGTGCAGCTCATCGACACCGACCCGCAACGCTCGCTCACGATGTGGGGGCAAGAAGCGGGTGAGGGGTTCCTGCCCGTGAGAACGATCTTGGATCGTGCGGTTACTCGGGCTGATGCTGCCGGGTTCGATTTCACTGTGATCGACACGCCACCCGGTAACCCTGATTCGATCAATGCCGCTGTTGCGGCGGCTGACATGGTGTTTGTTCCGACTCGTCCGAGTCATCTTGACGCGCGTCACACGGCGAAGTTTGTCGAATCGCTCGCACAGGCACAGGTGCCCGCGTCTGTGCTCGTTGTTGGGGCAGAACCTCGGCGGCGTGCTCTGCGCGAAGTGCGCGAGTTCCTTACCGACCTCCCCGGCGGCAGCAGCTTGTACGAGCACGTTGTGCCACATCGCGCGCACGCGATTACGGCGGCTGGCACGCTCCCGCCCCGCGCGAATCTGCACCCTTACGATCTGATCGCGGAAGAACTGAAAGGCAGTCTCTAATGGCTCTCCCGATGAAACCGACCTCCCCGGCCCAGACAGGCGCGGAGATTCCCGCTGTGGACGTTGCTCCGGCTCTGCCCGGTGCGCCGCGCAGACGCAGCACAGGCGGACTGTACCCGCGCCTCATGGGGGCGCAGGTGTCCGAAGCCATGTATGCGGCAGTGAAAGCCGAAGTAGCGCGACGAGCTGCCGCTGGCGAACCCTCTGATGTTGCCTCGATAGGCGCTGTCGTGCGCGAAGCCGTTTCCAAGCACCTGAACATTCCGGCCTGACCCAAAACACTATGAGCACTGAGCGCCAAGACCCGCTGAGCTTGCCTGACTGGATGCGTCGGCAGCTCGACCACGCTGCCGCTATCGAGCATGGCGAAGCGAACGAGCGTCGCGGCCTCGTGCTCGGAAACGGTTATTTCTCGCTGACTCCGATGGACGAGCAGGCCGAACGCAAGTGGGATGCTTCAAACTCGTACACGTCGTGGAGGATCACTGCGGGCGAGGTGATGACCAAGCGCGGCGAATGGGTTGAGGCTCCGATACCCTCGGGAAAACCGGCGTTGTTGATCGGTGCGGCGATTGCGACCAAGATTCGGTCTACGGTCAAGGCTGGCGGCGATCCTCTCGACGGGATCGGCCTTGAAGATACGCAGCGCGCTCTCGCGTCAGACCTCGGCTATACGTCGAGCGGTGGCCGAATGCATCAGGAACTCACCCGCCAGGTGACCGGGTTCGCCGTCTCGACGTTCCACATGGCTGAGTGGGGGCCGGAGGATGCCGAGGGCGGGCGGCGCTATCGGCAGCAATCAACCGCGCTCGCGAGCGGTGTACAGCTCTACGTTCCTGGCTGGGGCGATGTGCTCGATGGCCTCGATTCGTACATCGTGCCCTCTCAACTACTCATCGACCTGGCACTCGATCCCACGACCCCACCGGCACGTCTCGACGCGCTCGCCCGCATGTCGGGGCCGTTCCCGATGCAGGTTGCCGCCTGGCTCGAGAAAGTCTTGTACTCGATCAAAGACGGCCCCCGGCGCGAACGCACATTCGAGTGGGCGAACCTGTACGACGAACTCACTCACGGCTACAAAGACCCTCGCAACTTCCGGCGACGATTCATTGCCGCGCTCGATGAGGTTGCGGCTACCCGTCGCATTCATGGCGGTGGGATCGCGACGAACTTTGACGTTGAGCGAGTGCCAGGTAGACGCGGTGGCGGAACCGTGCTCATCGTGCGACGTAGCCCCCTGCTGAGACGGCCCGCTGACGAGCTGTAGTAGGTCGATTCTCGGGCCGAATATCTCACTTGGCACGCTTGGTTTGTGTACTGAACGTCTCGGCTTCGAGTCTGTGGATAACACAAACATTGAGACGGTCAGTACACAAACATTGAGACGTTCAGTACACAAATACGATGCCCTCGGCTTACTCCCGTCTGGGCTGTTCTTGTTCCCTAGTTCTTCCTTATCTAGTTCTCTTATTACTTACTTACTGACGTAACCCAAGACCGCGCGCGTGCGCGAACTAAACAGAGTGGCAGCAGGTTCTCGATGGGTTGCGCCCGTCTCGGGGCTGCCGCGGTTTTCGCTGACGCGAAAACCTTGCCTTCAAAAGGTTTGGTTACGCCCGAACTAATCACGGGTAGGGGTGACGTTGCACTGATGGGCGCAGCTCTCACTCGGGAACGGAAAGCCCCAGAGACGCACGAGAACGGCCCTGGGATCGGTTCAAGTGCGTCTCTGGTGGGATGGGTCTCAGCGCGAAGCTTCTGAGGGCATCTGCTGCGGTTCTGTGGGCGCAGCTCGGCACCGTTGAACCAAGTTCATCGTTGCCGCTGTTCGTTCCGATATGAGCACAGCTCATCGGGGCGAACAGGCCGACCGCTCAAACTCGCGTGAGCGGTGCAGGCGGGCGGCCTTGGTGGGGGAGTCCAGAGGGGGAGGCAGCGCCTACCCCTTGGCAAGCAGCAACGAAGACGAGTCGCGAAGCGACGAATGTCTTACGTTGGTACTGCTTGTCATTTCTGTTTCGGCGGCTACGATAGAGGGTGCAACACTGAATAGCCGGAACAGAAATCGAGGGGGTGAGCAACGCGAATGAGTGATGAAACGGAGACAAGCGAAGCGGTCAAACGTGACTCACTCGGTCGCGTTGCTCGCCCCCTCGTGCAGTCGAAGAGTCTTACGATTCGACTGGGCGCGGATGAGTTGCGGCTGCTCGAAGAGTTTCGACAGTTGCGAGAAGATGCGTCGGGCGGTAGCCGGGTGACGTTCTCCACCGTGGCGCGTGAGGCGCTGGTGGAGGGCCTCGCGAAACAGTCGCGGGCGTTCCGTGAGGCGATCAGCTCGGGCGCGTTCGATGCCGATGTGCGCGAGCTGCTGGAACGTGTTTACGACGCGCTCGGGAACACCGAAAAAGTGGTTCGCCAGATGGGGCGTAACGAGCTGCAAGTGCTGCGCAAGCTCAACGGCGGCGATCAGCTCACGGCCTCAATGCACGAAGCAGTTGAGGCGAATCGCTCTGAGCTGCACGACATAGCCGAGCTGTTGGGGGAGATTGCCGAAGCGGTTTCAAACATCGGCGGGGGTGGTGAGTGATGGCTGTCATCTTGGCTCAGAACTCGCGCACGGTATCCGCCGCGATTCGCTATGTGCTCAACCCAAAAGAGGGGCAGGCCAAGGGGGAGCGGTACGTCGTGGCGAGCGGTATCGGTGTCCATCCTCGGGCCGCTGTGGGCGAGTTTGCGCGCGTGCGCAAACGTCATGGTAAAGCCTCCGGTTTCATCCAGGGCTATTCGCTCGTGCAGGGTTTCGGGTACGACGAGCTCGACCCAAATAGCCCCGTTGCGTGGGAAAAAGCGAACGAGCTCGGCCGCGCTCTGGCTGCTGACCAGTTCCCCGGGCATCAGGTGATTGTGGTTACTCAGATCGACGGAGACGGCACCACCGGAGGCCGCAACGGTCGCGGCGGCGCGATCCATAACCACATCATCATCAATGCTGTGAACACCGAGACTGGCCGCTCGATCCGGGGTAGCAAAGTGACGCACAAGCGCCTCGCAAAAGAGCATGATCGCGTGCTCGAAGCGCACCGCTACGGGTGGAAAAACACGGTCGAGCTGAAAGACCACCAAGCCGACCGACGCACCAAAACCGAGGCCTACTATCCGGCCAAGTTGAAAGCGTGGGAGGTCGCCCAAGCTGAGGCTCAGGCCGCAGGCGGTTTCGATGCTGCCCTGTTCGATAAGCCAAAGCCCAAAGAACCAGTCGAGATGACGCTGAAAACCCGTATCCGGCAAGCCCTCGCAGATGACAGCGTGGACAGCTTCGGGCGGTTCATTGAAGTGTGCCGCGAGCTGGGAGTCGATACGCAGCAACGCGGCGGCAAAGGGCGCGGGATTACTTACGCACTGCTCAATGATGAGGGTGAATTAGTGGGGAACGGTGCCCGCAAATCGACAACACTCGGCGCTGATTTCACGATGGACGCTTTGGATGTTGCTGTGGAACGCAACCACGCGGCCCAGCTCGAAAAGGCACAGGTGCGGGCCACAGCACCTAAGCAACCGGCACCAGCTCCGGCTCCGAAGTCGCAACAGGTCGCCCCTGCGCCGCGTCGGGATTGGCGTGGTGAGATTCTGCGCGGCCTCGACGTGGTGCTCGATGCCGGCCTTTTCGTGAACCTCAACGGATTCGTAAAACAAGCGAGTAAGGCCGGCATTAGAGCACTACGTCACGGCAACGATTTGGGCTATGCCGCCAGTGGGTCAGACCGCGTGTACGGTGCCGCAGAATTGGGCAACCGATACACCCTCGCAGAGGTGTCAGAACTGGCCGAGGACATAGCCGAGCTGCGCGCAGTCGCTCCCGAGGGATCTGAGAATCTGCCAGTTTCCGAACTGCTCGAAGTCATTGAGAACGAAATCGACACAACACCTAAGCGGTCACGAAACCGCAAACAAAAGGACGATGCAGACCTCACCCCAGCACGAGCACGGCACCTGGCGCGGGAACGCGGCCAACGCCTCCCGGGGGCGTAGTTCACTGCCTTCTCATAGGTTCGGCGGGTATAATCAACACTTATATTCTCGCTTTGTTAAGGCGAAGTCTGCCCGCGTTCAGCCGGGCGGCCTTAGCAGCGAGAAGGGGTAACGATGGTTACCGCAGATATGCAGGACACGAGCGTCGTGAACTGCACCGAGTATTTTCTGGCGGCTCTGGATCGTCTCAAGGAGATTCCCAGCACGTCGCCGGAACTTCGTAAGCTCGTCCTGTCTGAGCTTCACGTCGAGTTCACCGAGGCGCGCCTGCGTCTGACTGCCACCGACGAAGATGTGCGCGCGATGCTCACCGATGACGAACTCACACACGCCTCGTGGCGGGCGGTGCGTGACCTCATCGCCCGTGTGTCCGAGGAGTCAGAGATTGACCCCTCGAACATCTACGGGGCGGGGTTCGAGGCGTTCAATGGTGGCTACGCGCTGGACGCGGTCACTGAGGCCCAGAACGAACGCCGTGACGAGCTGGAACACCAGCACGCCCAGCTCGCAGCATGGACGAAGCCGGGGCGCTGGGTCGGCCTGGTGGCACCGGCCAAGAGCCGGGCGAAGTGGACGAACCAGCTTGAAGAAGCGCTGAGCTGGTTCGAGCTGACCGAAGGGGAACAGCAGACGCTCGATGCTCAGACCGAGGCCGAGTTGCGGGGGTTCCCTCGGGCCAAGGCGCACACGTTCGATGCTGTCCTCGATGCGCTGCTCGAGGCGGCGGGCTTCGAGCTGGAAGGTGCTGAAGCGTTCGCGCTGAAGAAGAACGGTGACCGGCTGCGCGTCGATCCCTACGCGATCGACCTCGATGCGCTCCGGCACCAGTTCGACAGGATCGCGTGGGCGTTCCGTGTGCTGTGGGGCAATGTGCTCGCCGACCTCTGGGCGACTATCGAGGTCGAAGGTGAAGGCGGCGCACCTGTCGAAGAGGGCGACCTCGGTAGTGCTCTGCGTCGTGCTGCGCGGGCTGCTCGGCAGAAGGAGGCTGAGCACCAGCGCGAGAGGGCCAAGAAGAAGGCGGCAAAAGAAGCCGCCGACCGGAAGGCGGCAGCCGAAGAGCGTCGGCGCGAACATCAGCGGCGCATTCTCGCGATCACTACCCAGGTGAATGATATGCAGTCGGCCAGCGAATTGAAGAAGGCGAAGCGGTGGGCCAAGCTCCTGCTTCTCTACAGGTTGCAGCGTGAGCGCCGTGAGCGCGAGCGGCTGCTGCTCGACGCGGAGCCGGGTGAGTTCACCGCCTCGATGATCGAAGGCGAAGCAACTGAGGCGTTTCTGCAGGACGTGGAGGAACGTTGGCAGGCTCTCAGCTCAGAGAAGCCCACTAGCGAGGCTGACAAGCAGATGCGCGGCGCTGAGCTGCGGCTGCTCGGGGCGATGAAGTTCGACCCGGCTGGGAAGGCTCGTGACCTCAACGAACGGATGATCGCGCACAAGGCCGAAGAGATGAATCGCCCGATTGAGTCGCGTGATCCTGACCTTGCCGAACGCGCAGCCGACGACGATCTTGAGTTCGGGTAGAAGCCTTTTGCGGGATCGGCGGTCAGTTTCCGCCGATCCCGCAAAAGAGGCTGCGAAGGGGGCTGCTGCTTGCGCTGTGACGCGATCCGCGCGAGAATGTTTACATGTCTACAGGTGTGCTGAGTATCCGACTCCCCGAGGACGTGAAGAGCCGTCTTGATGCTCTGAGCAAGTCCACCGGGCGACCCGCTGCGCATTATGTGCGTGAGGCTGTGGTCGAGCACCTGGAAGAACTCGAATGGGCCTACGACATTCGCGCCCGCGCTGAGGCGATCCGCGCCGGTGTGCGTGAGGCTCGCCCGCTCGATGATGTGGCCCGCGATCTTGGGTTTGACCCTGACGAGCTGCGCGCAGAGGCTCGCAGCGAAGCCGCTGCGTAATGGCGTGGACGGTTCAGCTCGATACTGATTTCGAGCGGGCGCTGCGCAAGCTTGATAGGCAGGTCGCGCGCCGCATTTTGGTCAAGGTCTATGATCTGGCCGACCTCGAAGAACCACAGGCCCGCTGTAAGGCGCTTACCGGGAATCTCTCGGGGTTCTGGCGGCTGCGCGTTGGGGATTATCGCGTGGTGCTCGATATTCGCGGTGGTGAACTCGTGATTATCGCTCTCGACGTGGGGCACCGCAGCAGCATCTACGACGGTTAGCTAGGCTCTTCGATGATAAGCATGTCGTTGGCATCGAACTTCCAATCATCGGCGTAGGCAACTTCCCAGTAGTAGCCGTCCGGGTCGCGGAAGTAGCCGCTGTATCCGCCCCAGAAGACCAGCTCGGGGGCCTTTGCTATGGTGCCTCCGATGCTCGTGATCTTCGCGAAGATCGCGTCGACCTCTTCCTTGGTCTTGGCGTTGTAGGCGAGGGTGATGCCGTTGAACGCTGCGGTGGGGTCTGAGGTCGCGGGAGGGTTGTCACCGCCGATGTCAGCGGCCAGTGCCTCCCGCTGGAAGAGTTCGAGCTTGGTGCCTCCGTTGTCGAAGAACACGATTTCGGGGTTGTCTTCGTTGTTGGGAGTTTCGAAACCGAGGCCGTCACGGTAGAAAGCTCGGGAACGGATGAGGTCAGCCACCCCCAGGCAGATCAGGTTGATGCGGTTAAGCCTGGGGTTCGACGGTGAATCACTCATGTAGCCACGATACTTGAGGGCAAGGCCGCGTAGCGGCTGCGGCAGCTAATTTTCCTGCTGTGCTTCTGCGAACCAGCCAGCTAATGCGGGTTGAGAGTAGACGGTAGCTAGTTCTCCTGCGGTTTGGGATACCACCGCACGACCGAGTTGTGGCCGTGTGCGCGCAGAATGTGTTGTGAGGCGACTCTGAGTGCGTTTGCTGCGGTGGTCAGCTCGGCGGCAGTAGCTTGGGTGCTGCCGGTGGTGTCTCCGTCTTCGCCGTTGTAGTGCTTGCCGTCCTCGGCGCGGCTGTGCCAGCGTGCGATCTGGTCGCAGACCTGCGCCGTGTGGTCGATGATCGCCCCCAGCTCGCCGAGCATCGGGTACGAGTCTTGCGGGTTCGGGTAGTCGCCGGTCGAGTGCGCGAGCGTGCGCAGCATTTCCTCGGCTTCGCGCGCGACTTCGAGCTGCCGATATTTCTCATTGATAGCCATAGCCGCTGTTCCTCTCGTCGTTGTCAACGGTACTAATAACCACTGACAGCACGACTTTACCATAGGCCTATGGCCTATGGCCTATGGCCTATGGCCTATGGTGTATGAT
>JAPXTT010000043.1:0-7972 GCA_033812395.1 Leucobacter sp.
CGAGCAGGCGATACTGCTCAGGTGCTGGCCCGCCCTCGCTCAAACGCTCTGCAGTCTCGACCATTGCACTGCCCGCACGATAGCGGTCGTAGTCTGCACTGATATGTGGCCCGTAGGCTCCGAGAGTAGAGGCCTGGGTGATGGTGTCAAGCGTGCGGCCCTCATAAAGTTGCAAGTCTGCCACCATAAAGGGTTCAAGTCTCGCACCAAACTTTGACGAAGTGCGACGCACTCCCTTCGCAGCCACTCTGATGATGCCACGTCCGAGGGTGAGCAGAGTGACGATTCGGTCGGCTTCACCCAGTTTTTGGGTTCGCAGCACGACACCTTGCTCGCGGTACAGGGGCATGACTGCAATTCTCTCGCACTCTGCGAGGCCCGGTGATCCTTTGCGCTCGAAGCGTTGCGTCACGGCGACCGCTGAACTTGGCTGTGAGACAATTGCAGCATATGTCTACCGCAACCCTGAATGACTCGCGACTGCGCATTGGCTCCCTCGTGCTTGACGTGCCCGTGGTACTTGCGCCGATGGCGGGCATCACAAACACGGCGTTTCGTCGCCTGTGCCGCGAATACGGTGCCGGCCTCTACGTCAGCGAGATGATCACTACACGTGCGTTGGTCGAGCGAACACCCGCATCGATGCGACTCATCAAGCATCACGAGAGCGAGACTCCACGGTCGATTCAGCTGTATGGCGTTGACCCGGTGACCGTTCGCGAGGCCGTGCGCTTCTTGGTAGACGAAGACCTCGCCGACCACATCGACCTGAACTTCGGCTGCCCGGTGCCCAAGGTCACCCGCAAGGGTGGTGGTTCTGCCCTGCCGTGGAAGAGCGACCTGTTCGAGGCGATCGTGACGCAAGCGGTGAAGGCCGCGGGCGATATTCCGCTCACAGTGAAGATGCGCAAGGGCATTGACGAAGATCATTTGACGTATCTCGATGCGGCGCGTGCAGCTGAAGACGCCGGCGTGGCCGCAATCGCTCTGCACGGTCGCACCGCAAGCGAGTTCTACTCGGGTCACGCCGACTGGTCGGCGATTGCGAAGCTGAAAGAGACAATCAACAGCGTGCCCGTGCTGGGCAACGGCGACATCTGGTCGGCCGACGACGCGATTCGCATGGTGCGCGAAACAGGTTGCGACGGCGTGGTTGTCGGCCGCGGTTGTCTCGGTCGCCCCTGGCTCTTCGGCGATCTCGTCGCCGCGTTTCGGGCAGAGGCGGGGGAGCTCTCTTGGGCCGAGGCCGAGCAAGCAATCGTCAAGCCGCCGCTTGGGTTCGTTATGCAGGCGATGCGTCGGCACACTGAGCTGCTGGTTGAGTTTTTCGACGGCGAAGAAGATCGCGCCTGCCGCGACATTCGCAAGCACGTCGCCTGGTACTTCAAAGGCTACGGTGTGGGCGGCGACCTGCGCCGCTCGCTTGCCGCGGTCGAGTCGCTCGAACAGATGGATGAGATTTTCTCGACCATGGATGCGACGATGCCGTATCCGGGCGAGGGCGCCGAGGGTCAGCGTGGCCGTGCGGGCAGCCCAAAGCGAGTGGTACTGCCCGACGGTTGGCTAAAAAGCCGCACGAGTGAGGGTGTTGACTACTCCGAACTTGTCGAGGCCGAACGACAAGGTCTCGGTGGCGACGGTGGTTGAACCGCTCGAACACGAGGGTTACGAGGCCCATGATCTCGCGCGATTTCTGCCCGAGACACACAGCGGCAATCGCAGCGACTTTGCGCGGGATCGCGCGCGCGTGTTGCACTCGAGCGGGTGGCGCAGGCTTTCTGCAAAGACCCAGGTCATTAGCCCAACCGCCGGCGTCGACTTTGCCCGAAACCGTCTGACGCACTCACTCGAGGTTGCACAGATCGGGCGCGAGCTCGCGGCATCGCTCGGGGTGTCGCAAGACGTGGTCGACACTGCCTGCCTCGCACACGACCTCGGGCACCCGCCCTTCGGCCACAACGGAGAGAAAGCGCTGAGCGAGTGGATGACCGGCTTCGGTGGCTTCGAGGGCAACGCGCAGACCCTGCGTATTCTCACACGTCTCGAACCGAAGCACTTCGCGGGTGACGGCACGAGTGTCGGGCTGAACTTGACACGAGCCACCCTCGACGCGAGCTGTAAGTACCCGTGGTCGCTTGATGAGGCAGGTGCCGGCAGTGCCTCGGGCGGGGTGAAGTTCGGCTATTTTGCCGACGATTCTCCCGTATTCGAGTGGCTGCGTGCCGGTGCGCCAGAGCGCCGCAAGTGCGTCGAGGCGCAGATCATGGATTTCTCTGACGACGTCGCCTACTCGGTACACGACTTCGAAGACGCGATTGTGTCTGAGCACATTGACCCGCAGTTCTTGACCGCGCGCTCGGGCCACGACGCGCTCATACGCATCGTCGCTGAGTGGGCCGGGGGAGACTTTACCACCGATGAACTGGGCGCAGCTTTCGATCGCATGTCTGCGGGTGAGAACTGGCCGACCAGCTGGAACGGTTCGCGCGCACACCAGGCGGGCTTGAAGAACTTTACGAGCGATATGATTGGTCGCTTTGCACGCGAGGCGATTCACGCGACGGTTGAACAGGCCGGGGGCCGTGCGCTTGCACGCTATGGAGCCGGTGGCTACGGTGCCGACATGGTTGTGCCACGTGAGATTCGCGCTGAGATTGCGGTGCTCAAGGGCATCGTGGCCGCCTATGTGATGCAGAGCGATCGGCGCCAGCCGGTGTACCGTCGCCAGCGTGGCCTGCTCACCGAGTTGCTGCACACACTGTGGGAGGCGGGGCCGGGCGAACTCGAACCCGCTTATGCGGCTGATCTTCGCTCTGCTACCGACGAACAGACAGCACGCCGCGCAGTGGTAGATCAGGTCGCCTCGCTCACCGACCAGTCAGCGATTGCCTGGTTCGAGCGACTCTGCACGGCGTCATTGGTGTAGGTCGCGCCGAGCGAACTGACTAGACTGCTCAGCATGGCCGGGCGAATCAGAGCGAGCGACATCGAAGAGGTCAAACGTCGCACGAACCTCGCTGATTTGGTGGGAGAGCACGTCGCGTTAAAGCCCGGCGGTATCGACTCGATGAAGGGCCTCTGTCCGTTTCACGACGAGCGCAGCCCAAGCTTTCACGTACGCCCAAGCCTCGGTTACTATCACTGCTTCGGCTGTGGCGAATCAGGCGACGCCATCAGTTTTTTGCAGCGCATGGATCACCTCACCTTCACTGAAGCTGTCGAGCGATTGGCTGCTCACCTGCACTACGTGCTCAGCTATGAAGAGGGCGCTGAGCGGCGAGAAGATGGGCCGAACCGTGCGCGCCTATTCGCCGCTCACGAGGCCGCAAGTGCTTTCTATCTTGAACAGCTGCAAAGCGTTGAGGCTGGGCAGGCCCGTGACTTTCTTGTTCAGCGCGGTTTTGACGAGGTGGCGTGTGCGCGCTTCGGTGTCGGCTATGCCCCTCGCGGCTGGGACGGACTCACAAAACACCTCACTGCGCAGGGCTACACACAGAAAGAGCTCTCGCAGTCTGGCCTCGCGAGTGACGGGCAGCGTGGGGTCTACGACCGCTTTCGCGGGCGCATCGTATGGCCGATTCGCGATACGAGCGGGCAGACGGTCGGTTTTGGGGCGCGCAAGCTCTATGAAGATGACAATGGCCCAAAATACCTGAACACCCCTGAAACGCCGATTTACCATAAATCGAGACTGCTGTACGGTCTCGATCTTGCAAAGCGCGCAATCTCAAAGGGCAAGCGTGTGATCGTGGTCGAAGGCTACACCGACGTGATGGCGTGCCATCTCGCTGGGGAAGAGGCCGCGGTCGCGACCTGTGGCACTGCGTTTGGCAGGGACCATATCTCGGTGTTGCGGCGTGTCATGGGTGACGATGCCGCGGCCGAAGTGATCTTTACTTTTGATCCAGATGAGGCAGGTCAAAAGGCTGCGTTGCGTGCGTTTAGCGACGAGAAGCTATTTAGCGCGCAGACTTATGTAGCAGTAGCCCCGGGAGGTCTCGACCCCGCAGATCTCAGATTGCACCGTGGTGATGAGGCAGTACGAGAACTGTTCAACAATCGCATGCCGCTTTTTGAGTTTGCGCTGAGGCAAGCGATCGCGAGATTTAACCTCAACACCGTTGAGGGGCGAGTATCAGCGCTGCGCGCGTCGGCTCCCATTATTGCTGAGCTCAAGGATCGTGCGCTGCAGCCCGGATACACGCGTGAGTTGGCGCGCATGCTTGGCATGGAGCTCGGCGAAGTACAGCGTGCCGTGCGTGCCTTCGGCGGCACGTCGCGTCGCCGACCAGATCTTGTTGCGCCTGGCGGATCCTCGTATGAAACGCAACTCGATGCAGGCGAACCGGAGCGGTCACGCGCAACACTCGCATCTCTGCCGGCGACACCGGGAGTTCGTCTCGAGCGTGACGCGCTTATGGTGATGTTGCAGCAGCCGCAGGCGGTCGGCGCTGAGTTGATGGCTCAGGCGGTAACCGCAGAGATGCGCGACCCGACATTGCAGGTGGTACGCGATTCAATCGGGGCGACCCTCACGACCGCAGCTGAACCCGGCTGGTTTGAACGTGTGCTTGCTGAGGCTCCCGAACCATACCGTGACCTGATTCGGGAGTTGGCAGTTGCCCCCATTCCACAAAACCGGCCCGAATTGCTTGAGGCCTATTCCCGGAGTGTGGTTACTTCGTTGCTTGATAGAGATCTGCTCTCACTCAAGTCTGAGCTCGTCGCGAGAATGCAGCGTATCGGTGACCCGAGCGATCCTGGTTCTCGGCGTATTCAAGAGCAATTAGCGGCACTTGAGTCGGCGCGCCGCAGCTTGCGTGCCGAATAGTCAATGCCATCGCTACGCTAAACGTACCCCGATAGGCACAGGAGGAGCACTCAATGATTGAGCCAGTCAGAGACGCTGACCCTGCGGTTTTCGCGTCTGACCTTTCGCTCATGTACCCTGCCCACGGCGGAGGTAAGTCGTTCAACGCGGTCGATGGGCTCAGCTTTGAGTTGGGTCTTGGCAACGTGCTCGCGTTGCTCGGTGAGAGCGGATCAGGCAAATCAACTGTCGCGCGATTCTTGGCGGGCCGCGCCAACGAGGCGGGCGAGAAGCAGGCTCGAATTCGTGTGAGCGGCGGTGAAGCTGAGGTGCTCGGCACGCCAATGAGAAAACTCGGCCGGCGGGCGACGACAAGGCTCACCGCGCACGTTGGGTTTCTTGCACAAGACGCCGGGGCTACGCTGACCCCTGAGCTGAACGTTGGCGATATTCTGCTGCAGCCGATTTCCGAGCGCACGAGACACTTCGATCGCGAGTTGCTGGGCAGTCAAATTGCCGAAATGATGGACATTGTTGCGTTGCCGCTCACGAAGCTCAAGGAGTACCCATACGAGCTTTCCAAGGGGCAGCGGCAGCGGATTGCGGTCATGCGTTCGCTGATGCTCTCACCCTCTCTGCTGATCGCCGACGAGCCTACTCTCGGTGTCGACGCGAACAACCGGCCGCGCATTGTTGAGTTGCTCAAATGGTTTCGTGAACGCACCGGCGCGAGCATGATCCTCGTGAGTCACGACATTGGAATGCTCGAAGCGCTGGTGCACGATGTGCTGGTGCTGCAGCAGGGACATCTCGTGGGCGCGGGAGATATTAACGAGATCTTTCGGCAAGCAGATCACGCATATGTGCAACGGCTCGCGACAGCGTTGCGTGCGACGGCGTATGATGAGGTTGCCGAGGAATAACCGCGACACGCGGCCCTTGCGATTTGCGCGGGGTTTCGAGTACTTGATAGGCTAGTCGTCGTTGCCGCGGCAATGATCCCCTGTAGCTCAGCTGGCAGAGCGCTTGACTGTTAATCAGGATGTCACTGGTTCGAACCCAGTCGGGGGAGCGAAACCCTCACGTTGTGAGGGTTTTCGTGAATGAGGCATATTTTCGCTCATCACGGGGCTGTAGCTCAATGGTAGAGCCTCTGTCTTCCAAACAGATTACGCGGGTTCGATTCCCGTCAGCCCCTCGGTTATCGCTGATGCGAACTTTCTGAAAAGATTGCTCGTGTCGCCGGTTACCACCAGCTTCTCCGTTTATTTGGTCGGTTCTGGGCAATGCGCATCGTGTCGGTAAATGTTCCGCTAGACTTGCAGGGTTGTCTTTTTACCGGGGTATAGCTCAGCTTGGCTAGAGCGCCCGCTTTGGGAGCGGGAGGTCGCAGGTTCGAATCCTGTTACCCCGACACGGGCTTCGGCCCGAAACGCCGATTATGACTGACAACCGAGATATTTGAGAGGCCAAATTGCCGAAGACAAACGTAGAGAAGCTCAACCCTACTCGGGTGAAGCTCTCGGTCGATATCACCATCGCCGATCTTGAGCCTTTTCTTAAGCAGGCGTATAAGACCATCTCGGAGCAGGTTTCGATTCCAGGCTTCCGCAAGGGTCATGTGCCGGCTCCAATCATCGATCAGCGCGTTGGCCGTCAGGCAGTCATTGAGCAGGCAGTGAACGACTCGCTCGACTCGTTCTTCCAGGCGGCTCTTGCAGAGACCGACACTCAGCCGATGGGGCGCCCGACCGCCGACGTAGCGAAATGGCTTGATCTGAAAGACGAGAAGAGCGAAATGACTCTCGTGTTTGAGGTTGAGGCGCGCCCTGAGTTCAAGTTGCCGAAGTACGACGGCCTCAAGATTGAGGTCGACAATGCCGAGGTCGGTGACGACGCAGTCGAGAACGAACTCACCAAGCTGCGCGAGCGCTTCGGCAACCTTGTCACCGTTGAGCGTCCCGCAAAGAACGGCGATTTCGTTGAACTCGATCTCGTTGCTCGTATCGACGGCAACGATGTTGACCAAGCCGCAGGCGTGTCTTACGAGGTCGGAGCAGGCAACATGCTTGTCGGCCTCGACGAGGCTGTTGAGACGCTGACCGCTGGCGAGAGCACCACCTTCACCTCGCAGCTGCTCGGTGGCGAGTACGAGGGTCAAGACGCAGAGGTCGAGGTCTCGATCATTGCTGTCAAAGAGCGCGAGCTCGCTGTAGCTGACGACGACTTTGCTCAGCTCGCAAGCGAGTTCGACACGATCGTCGAACTTCGCGAGAGCCTTGCTGAGCAGGTTGCACAGGCTGCAGTCTTCGCTCAGGGTCGCCAGGCTCGAGATATCTTCACTGAGACTCTCATCGAGAAGGCCGGCATCCCCGTCAGCGAAGAGCTCGTAGAAGAAGAGGTGCATCGTCACCTTGAAGGTGAAGGTCGTCTTGAAGATGACGAGCACCGCGCAGAGGTGCGCGAGTCGACCGAGAAGCAGCTCGCACTGCAGCTGCTGCTCGACGCTATCGTTGACGCCGAGAAGATCACCCCCACACAGAATGAACTGTCGCAGTACATCTTCCAGTCGGCACAGCAGTACGGCATGGATCCGGGCCAGTTCATTCAGGCGATCAGCCAGGGTAACCAAATGGGCATGATTGTCGGCGAGGTCACTCGCAACAAGGCCCTTGCAGTCGCTCTCGCAAAAGCGAAGGTCGTTGACAAGAACGGCAACGCTGTCGATCTCAGTGAGTTCACCGCCGTTGACGATGAAGAAGTCGCAGAGGTTGTCGCAGAGGCTGAAGAGATCGTTGAGTCTGCTGAGACTGAGCAGAAGCCCAAGAAAACCCCAGCGAAGAAGAAAGCTGCTGCTGCTGATAGTGACTCAGCTGATGATGCTGAGGCGAAGAAGGCCGCGCGCTCGGCCGCAGCAAAGAAGGCAGCTGCTACCCGCGCTGCAAAGAAGGCTGCTGAAGAAGCCGGCGAGTAATACACGCGTCTTTCACACGAAGATCCTTCGCGCTCTGAGCATTTCAGGGCGCGAGGGATCTTTCGCTTTTTGTGAACACTCACACTTGCCCAACGCGCGAGAAACGCCGTGGGCGAACACAGCAGATTGCGTGCCCGTGAGTCTGTAGCCTCGTATCAGGCACAAATTGAAGGAGTGCAGCTATGGCT